>JALRFL010000204.1 GCA_023259875.1 Alphaproteobacteria bacterium | reverse complement strand
AAAAAGCTTTTGGTGAGTTCTTTCAAACTTAGCGTATCGTCTATTATTTTACGTGCTTTCTCTACGACCTCCTCCCCAATGGCAGTAAACATTAAGCTGCGATTTTCACGCTCGATAAGCTGACAACCTAAGGTTTCTTCTAAATTTTGAATCGCACTGCTTAACGTGGACTGACCAATAAAGCAGGCACTTGCGGCACGACCAAAGTGTTGGTGCTGATGAACGGCGAGTAAATATTGTAGTTGTTTAATACTGGGTAAGTTATTCATACTCTTTTTTACTACCTGCAAATAAAAAGACCCCAATACCTAGGGCATTGAGATCTTTTCAAGCTAAAAGTCTGTTAGTACTTTTTAAACGCCGAAGGCTGTTCTCAGTACGTAGAAAATAACAATAGCAAGGGCTGCGCCAACTGGCAAGAAGCAAAGGCAGGGATTACAGCGGCTCACGAAACGAGCAAGCCCGTATATGTGAGCTTCACCCTCAAGGATGATATGAGCAATCGCCTCAGATCAGGTGAGGAGTTATCCTCGGTGGTGGAACAGCTGGCTGATACGCCTGTGGCCGGGGTAATGGTCAATTGCAGCTACCCCGAAGCCGTCACCGCCGCCATGCCTATATTAAAGGCAAGCGGCCTTGCATTTGGTGGTTATGCCAATGGCTTTACCTCTGTTGATGCCCTCAAACCCGGTTTGACCGTGGACGAATTAACCGCGCGCAAAGATTTGCCGCCAGATCGCTACGCAGAATATGCCTTTGGCTGGATCGAAAATGGTGCTAGCATTGTTGGTGGTTGTTGTGAGATTAGCCCCGAACATATTGCGGTATTAGCCAAGGGTCTAAATGATAAAGGGCATCAGATCACTTCCTTTCGTAAAGGCGACTGATGCCATCACCTAAAGTCAACAGGCATCAGATCATGATCATCGCAATATCGGCATTAAAACCCCTTAGTTTTTGGACAAGGTTTTCGTTTTGGCGTCATGCTAGGGTCAGCACAAAGGCGGCAAAAAAAGCCCAAGGCAACCTCTATACCGCTAGCCGCAAAATTGGTGGATACCGATATTTCCTCTCAGCGTGGGGAAATCAAGAGGATATGAAAGCCTATGCCAAGGCCGAGCCGCATCTTTCGGCGATGAAAGCCTATGAACGCATTGCCATTGGCAAGCTTTATGTGACTGAAAGGGATCAGATTCCTTCTTGGGATGAAGCCATTTACATGCTAGAAAAATGGGGTGAGTAGCGCCCCAAAAGGCAATAACTGTTCTGGATTGAAATCGCATGAAATATTTGACCCAAGCCCAAAAGCATATGTATGAAAACGATGGCTATCTTGCGCCAGTTGATATTTTTTCCAATGATGAGATTGCGGAGCTTCGCAAAGCCCTTGAGGCGGCAGAGGCCACCCATGGTGACCGCCTGCGTGGGCCGGGGCGTAATAACCCTCATTTGGTTTTGCCTGTTCTGGATAGCATCACCCATGAAACCCGTATTCTTGATGCGGTCGAAGACCTGATCGGTCATGATATTCTGGTGTCCAGCACCACCTTATTTATCAAAGAGCCGTCAAGCGATGGCTTCATCAGTTGGCATCAGGACGCACGCTATGTGCATATGGAACCCTATAACTGGGTGACCGCTTGGCTGGCGATATCTGATGTTGATGAGGAAAATGGCTGTATGTATATGATGCCGGGGACGCAAAACGAAGGCATGAAACCTCACGAAGATACCTATGATGAAAATAACGCCTTAACCCGTGGGCAGACGATTTTGGATATTGATGTGAGCGCGGCAAAACCGGTGGAATTGCGCGCTGGTCAAATCTCATTCCATCATCCCCTCATCATCCATGGCTCAGGACCAAACCGAAGCAATAGGCGCCGGATCGGATTTGCTATCCAGTCGTATATTGGCGGTGATGTGGAACAAAAAATTGGTCAAATCCATGTTCAGCAGGCACGAGGGGATAAAGCGCAAAATCATGTGATGATCCCCCGACTGAATGGCGAAATGCAATCAGAGGATATGGCGCGCCGTGATGCTGCCAACGAAGCCTTGGGTAAAGTGTTTTATCATGGAGCAAAGAAAATTGGCCGCTACTGATGCGCCTTACCCTATTGAGATAATAATAAAGAACATACCAGCAAGGCTTGCAGAATGGCGTTTCATAGGTCATCATCAGGGGATGAATGATCGTATGGCCTCTGTCAGGTTGTGATCCCGTTCATTGTGTTATTTGGGTTATGAAAACACAAAGTGAAAACAAATAGGAGTAAGATATGCTATCAGATAAAGTGATTTCTGATTTCGCCAAAGATGGTGCCGTTAAGCTAGAAGGTGTTTTCACCGAATGGGTCGATATTCTGCGTGATGGTATTGAACGAAATATGGCGAACCCAAGTTGGCGCGAGCGCACCTATAAGCCTAAGGATGGCACCGCGCCTTTTTTCCAAGATTATTGTGTCTGGTCGAATGTGCCGGAATATCGGGATTTTGTCTTAAACTCACCGCTGGGGGAAATGGCCGCGGAATTAACAGGGGGCAAGACCATTCAGATGTTCCATGATCATGTGCTGGTCAAAGAGCCTGGGTCAAGTTTTCCAACCCCATGGCATCAGGATCAGCCCTATTATTTTGTTGAGGCAAAACAGACGGTGAGCTTCTGGATTCCTTTGGATGAGGTTAAGCGCCAGAATTGCGTTGAGTATGTGCAAGGCTCTCATCAGGCTAATGAACTCTATCGTCCGCAACGCTTTAATGGTGAGCCATTGATTGAAGGGGATACCCGGCCGGCAGTGCCCGAAATCGAAGCCAACAGAGATCAATTTCCAATCATCGGCTGGGATGTTAACCCGGGGGATGCGATTGCTTTTGATTTCCGCACCTTACATGGGGCGGCTGGCAATAATGCCAAAACCCGACGGCGAGCCATTTCTTTCCGTTTGGTGGGGGATGATGCGCGTATCTGTGCCTCACCTGATAAATCTTCACCAGCGTTTCCTGATCTGCCCTTATCCGTGGGTGACGCTTTGAATGGTGAGGATTTCCCTGTGCTATATCAGGCCTAGCCCTCATGATGCTAGCATTCATGCCATGATAACTAGACCAGCCGAGCCAAAACTATTCCTGTGGTTTGAGAGGTGGGCGGCTATCGCGGTCATGGCGGCGATGTTACCCTTTTTTACCATCAGTGGCGCGATCAGTCATGATATGGATCGCGTGCCCTGTTTGGTGGATGTGGTGTTCGGTGACGATGCCCAAGGGGTTTCCACCACCTATATGTTGCGCTTTCAACATAAGAACAACAGCCGCCGCAACATTGAGGGGGTGTCCGTCTTGGTCATGGATAAAGACGGCGAATTGATCCGAACAACGGACAGCACTTGCGGGGCACAGAACAAAGGCATTGAGGCTGGTGATGTTGGCGCTTGCGAAAAATCACTTCAGGTGATCACTGGTAAAATGGCGAAAACACTAGGCTATGATGCTTGGATCAGAATGATTGATGATCAACGCGATAAATTGGCCACCGCGCGGCATTGTGAAGTGGTTGGTGTGAATTACAGCGAATAAGCAAGCAAAGGGCTTGTTAAGGGGGAAATATGCATAATCTTGATAAAATCATGGAAATGAATACCCATTTGATTCATTCCTTTGCGGATTTACACAGCATCAAACAAGATGGCGGCCCGACCGTGATCACTGGCGCAGAGGGCGCATATGTTCGCAACAGCGAAGGGGAAAAACTGTTGGATGGGATTGGGGGCTTGTGGTGTGTCAATATTGGCCATGGCAGGCGCGAGATTATCGATGCCATCACCAAGCAACTGCATGAGCTGGATTATTATTCCACCTTTTATAATTTGACCCACCCGCTTGCCGCAGAATTAGCCGCTAAGGTCACTAGCCTTGCCCCTGACAATCTCAATCATGTGTATTTTGCCAATTCTGGTTCGGTGGCGAATGATACCGCGGTGCGTATTCTTCATCATTATTATAATCGCATTGGCAAGCCGCAGAAAAAGAAAATCCTGTCGCGGATGGGGGCGTATCATGGCTCTACTCATTTGGCGATTGCCATGACCACACCGGCATATCGCACAGGGTGGGATTCTGCTGAAGAATTGGTGCATCACTTATCATCACCGCTTCCTTACAGGCGTCCAGATGGCATGACCGAGGACGAGTTTTGTGACCATCTGATTGATGAAATGAAGACAACGATTGAAGCCATGGGGGCAGAGAATATTGCCTGTTTTATTGCCGAACCTGTGATGGGGGCAGGTGGTGTTATTCTGCCGCCAAAGGGTTACCATCAACGCGCAGAAGCGGTGATGCAAGCTTATGATATCAAAACCATTTCGGATGAGGTGGTAACAGCGTTTTGCCGGCTTGGGCCGTTTTTTGCCTCTGAAGAGGTGTTTCACATTCGCCCTGATATCATCACTTCTGCCAAGGGATTAACCTCAGGCTATCAGCCGATGTCGGCAACGCTGATCAGTGATGAGATTTATGAAGTGATTTCTGCGCCCGGTGATTTTTTTCTGCATGGCATGACTTATTCCGGTCATCCGGCCTGTTCTGCGGCGGCTTTGGCTAATATTGCCCTCATGGAACAAGAAGATTTGCCAAATCGCGTCAGCCATACAGGTAAACGCTTTGAAAACACCATGAAAGGGCTTTTAGACCTTGATATTGTTGGTGATGTTCGCGGTAGCCATTTTATGATAGGTATTGAGTTTGTTGCCGATAAGGCCAGCAAGCAAATCTTTGGGGATGATATCATGATCGGCAAACGCGTCGCGCGAGAGGCGCAGGCGCGTGGGCTTGTTGTTCGCCCACTTGGCCATATGGCGGTCTTATCACCGCCTTTGATCCTGACTGAAACCCAGATTGATGAGGTCGGCGCCATCTTGCGTGAGAGCATTATCGCTGTTCAACATCAGCTTGGCTAAAATAAGCGCGTCATAAATACCCCAATGACCATGACAATGGTGATAACAATTCGGGTGCGTGTGATCTGCTCACCTAACAAAATCACGCCTAAGAACATAGCAAAAATGACAGAGGTTTCCCGTAACGAGGATACCAACGCCACCGGCGCGTGCAGACAGGCCCAAAGCACCAGCACATAAGCCAGATATGATGCTGTTCCGCCCACCAGAAACATTTTTTTGCCATCAAACACCACACGCTTTAAGGATTGGCGATGAAAAATACCGCTATAAATTAGCATCAGCAGAACATTCAGTGTGGTCATACTGCTATAAAACATCAGCGCACTGCCTGTGCTTCGCGCCCCAAGGGCATCTACCATGGAATAGCTGGCAATAAAAAGACCAGTGACACAAGCCAAGATCAGCCCCTTGGGGCCATCCTTGTCAAAACGGAATTGCATAGCACCGATATAAATCATCGAGAGAGAAATGGTTAAGATGCCCAAAACCTGACCGGGGTTAAGGCTATCTTGACCAATCACCAGTGTGGCGACGGACAGCAACAGTGGAGATAACCCCCTTGCTATGGGGTAGATATGGGAAAGTTGACCAAACCGATAGGCATTCATTAAAAAAATCTGATAACCCACATGAAGCACTGCGCTTGCCAGCAGATAAGGAAGGGCTTCGCGCCCCGGCAGACCCAGATACAACATCCCAAAAATAGCCATCGGCATATGGCCTGCGGTCATAGCAATCATGGCCAGAACCTTATCGGTATTGCTTCGCACCAGAAAATTCCACCACGCATGAAGCATGGCCGCTGAAAGCACGGCGACAAAGATCAGATTATCCAAGCTGTTTTTCCCAGAATGTTGTTAAAGGAACTCATCATAACCCTTATGAGCGCAATGAAAGATGCTAGATGTTAAAGCCACTGGCAATGTTCCGCAAAGCCTATTTTCTCATAAGGCATTTATGATAAGGCATTTGCGCGGCTTTATCATAAGGGATAGGGTGATGGTATATCTCAGAAACCAACTTGCCAATTTCGCATTTTGGCATAACTTAAGTTACATTATGAGGATTAAGGGACAGGAGTGAAACAGATGTCACCAATAAATTATGCTATTTTTCCATTTTATCGCTACTTTGATTTCAATGGGCGCAGCAGCAGAAGCGAGTTTTGGTGGTTTACGCTCTTATGCTTTTTGGTTGGCCTTTTGTTTTTTATTATTTCTATCAATACGATGCCAAGTTTTGAAGAAATGATGGATCCCTTTTATGACGACAGTTGGGGTTTAATGGATTATGTTTCCGCGCTTTGGTCATTAGCCATTTTTATTCCATCCTTATCGGTGTCGGTTCGCCGGCTTCATGATCTCAACCGCACAGGCTGGTGGTTAATGGCATTCATTGGCGGCTATTTTATCTCCACCGTGTTGATTATTGGTGGGGTTGTCGCAATCGCGGCATCTCTTGCTTTTGCCATAGCCGGAAATGTCAATATTGCCCCTTCGTCTTTTGGCAGCTCCTATGTCATGATTGCACTTGGAATTGGGGGATTGCTAGGGGTTTTTGTTTGGTCAATTGTCTGGTATGCCATGCCAAGTGTTGACCAAGATAACCGTTTTGGCCCACCTGCCCCATAAAGGATGTGATGAGCATGGCAAAAACCGCACTCATCACCGGATCAGGCCAAAATATCGGCAAAAGCACGGCCTTAGCTTTGGCTAGGGCAGGATTTGATATTATCCTTAATGGCTCGCGCCAGCGTGAACCGCTTGAAGACTTGCAAAATCAGATAACCGCCATGGGGCAAGAGGCATATATCGCCATGGCGGATATCGGTGATGCAGAGGCGGTCACGGCCATGATTGATCAGATCATGACCCATAAGGGCGGTGTGGATGTGCTGGTCAATAACGCCGCTATTCGCCCACAAGCGGGGTTTCTGGATATGCCGGATGCGGATTGGGAGCGCGTGATGGATGTTAATTATCGCGCCGCTTTGACGCTTTGTCGGGCGTTTCTGCCGGGGATGGTAGCGAAAGACTGGGGCAGGATTATCAATTTTTCTGGCATGAACAGCCAACGGGGATATCCGGGGTCATCCGCGGTCGCGGTATCAAAACACGCGGTTTGGGGGCTAACAAAGGCACTCGCCATGGAATTTGGCGCAAACGGCATCACCAGCAATATTATTTCACCGGGGATTTTTCCGCCTGAAAACCTGTCAGAAAGGGATCAACCCACACAAGACCGGTTTGCCGCACTGGCAGAGGCTAATCCAACAAAAGCTCTTGGTCAGCCTGATCACATTGCTGAGATGATCGTTTATCTGGTCTCTGATACCGGCGGCTATGTGAATGGCCAGATGCTTCAGATCAATGGCGGGGCGGTAAATCAGTTCTAATAAGGCTGAGGTCGAGGCCGCGCTATCCAGCCAGAGACCACGCTAACCACCCAGCAAATCAAATAAAACCCTAATGCCGTGCCTGTGGTAACGGCATAAAAATTTAACCGTTCCGCCATCACCATATCGTTCAAAAATGGATAAGGAAAGCCAGCTGATATGGTGCCGATGGGCTCACTGTTCAGGGGCTGAACCAACAGCTCAATCCACAACACATAAACCGAACAAAGCAGGATAGTCGCTATCGCGCCACGCCAAAATGCGGCAAAGGCACGATAAAACCAGATCGCATCAATGACCAAAATCGCTGGACCTAACAGGTGCAAATAATATTCCTGATGCCAAATCGGGGTTTTGTCGCCATTAACCAAAGCAGGGTCAATAAAGTAGAGCCGCCAATACAAAAAGACGACCAGAATATTTAATATCGCCACCATCGCCATAAGGGCAGGGCGTTGATCCGGCAAGCCAAGCCTGCGGCTTCGCCAATTTAGAAAATGCATGACCATGGCAAGGCTAAGCCCCCAATGGGTCAGAAAACGGAACTGCATACCAAAGGCATCAGGGTTGGCGTCTAAGAATTGATAAATCCAATAACCAAAGGCAAGCGAAAAACCAAATAGCGATAACCAAGTTTTCATCATGATATCATTCTCTTTTAATAAGCTTATGATGCCCGAGCCGCTTTCTTGCGTTCATGTGGGCATAGCAAGCGTTTGCGAAGCCGCAGATGCTTTGGCGTGACTTCAAGCAATTCATCATCGTTAATATAAGCCATCATATCTTCAAGGGACATGAGCCGTGGCGGAACCAGGCGTACCGCCTCATCACTGCCTGAGGCGCGGACATTGGTAAGCTGTTTGCCTTTAAGCACATTGATTTCCAGATCGTTTTCACGGTTATGTTCACCAACAATCATGCCTTGATAAACCGCCACTTGAGGGCCAACAAACATATCGCCGCGATCCTGAAGATTAAACAGCGCATAAGCAACCGTATCCCCTGAATCGGTGGAAATCAACGATCCGTTGCGGCGACCATCAATATGCCCCTTAAATGGGCTATAAGAATGAAATATGCGGTTCAGCACGCCTGTTCCGCGGGTTTGGGAAAGAAACTGGCTCTGATACCCAATCAAACCGCGCGAAGGCACATGATAGATTAATCGGGTTTTTCCAGCCCCGGCGGAACGCATATCCTGCATATCCCCTTTGCGGCGGTTGAGGTGATCGACGACAACGCCTGAAAACTCATCATCCACATCAATGGTGACTTCTTCGATAGGCTCAAGCCGATTGCCCTGTTCATCATTCTGATACAGCACCCTTGGGCGTGACACTGTTAACTCAAAACCTTCACGCCGCATGGTTTCGATCAAAACCCCTAATTGCAATTCGCCGCGTCCACCAATTTCAAACGCGTCTTTTCCGCCGCTCTCGCTGAAAGTGATCGCGACATTGGTTTCTGCTTCAGCCAGCAACCTTTGACGAATGACGGTGGAGGTCACTTTTTTCCCATCCCGACCAGCCAGAGGGGAGTCGTTAACCGTGATGGTGACAGACATGGTTGGGGGATCAATAGGGGTGGAAGCAATGGGTTGCGTGACTTGTGGCGAGCATATGGTGTCTGCCACTGATGCGGTGCTAAGACCAGCAATGCAAATAATATCCCCGGCCTTGACCTTGTCCACAGGGACTCTGGCTAACCCTTCGAAACGCAAAAGCTTGGTCAACCTGCCGCTTTCTACAACTTTGCCATCCAGATTAAGGGCGCGAACCGTGTCATTGACCTTGGCTGATCCTTGCATCACACGCCCCACCAAACAGCGCCCCAGATAAGGATCAGAATCCAAAAGGGTGGCAAGCATGGCAAAAGGCGCGTCAATCGGCTCGGACGGGGCAGGCACATGATCTAAAATGATATTAAGCAAGGGATCAAGATTAACCCGGTCATGAGCCAGATCAGTAACGCACCAACCATCGCGCCCAGAGGCATATAGAATGGGGAAATCCAACTGCTGATCATTAGCATCCAAGGCGACAAACAGATCAAACACCTCATTAACAACATCTTCGGGGCGCGCATCACTGCGATCAATTTTATTAATAATGACAATCGGACGCAGGCCTTGTTTTAAGGCTTTGCCAAGAACAAACTTGGTTTGCGGCATTGGCCCTTCGGCGGCATCGGTCAACAAAATAACCCCATCTGCCATCCCAAGCACGCGTTCCACCTCACCGCCAAAATCTGCATGGCCGGGGGTGTCGATAATATTGATGCGTGTGTTTTTCCAAATCACAGAGGTTGGCTTTGCCAGAATGGTTATGCCGCGTTCTTTTTCCAGATCGCCCGTATCCATCAGCCGTTCATCAATTTGCTGGTTATCGCGAAAGATTCCGCTTTGTTTCATGAAGAGAAACACACTGTTTCTTGATTGAGGGCTTGTAATTTCGTGGCAATGTGATACAATGGTTCCACAAATTGAGAAGAGGATTATATTATGTCAAAGCAAAAAGTTAGAAAATACCATGTTT
>JALRFL010000235.1 GCA_023259875.1 Alphaproteobacteria bacterium | reverse complement strand
AAGCGCCAAGGCTTGGCGTTCTTCCAGATGAATAACTAAGCCTTTGGGGAAATGGCGTTCCACTCTGGCCGCTTGTACCCAGCCGAGCGCCTCAATATTATCGCGGATTTGATTGAGATCAGCGGTGATCATGGCATCACCTCGGTTCATGCCAATCGCTTTGAACAGCTCATCATTGGTGGTGTTAATGCGGCCATAAACCACCACATTTTGAAGATTTAGCCCTGATGCGGCGCTGAGTTGAATGGCCTGATCCATGATCGGCTCTTTCCACCACCAAGCCGCGCCGCCAGCAGTCATCACGCTAGCCACCAGCCCAAGCCGAAGATACCGGCCTAGCCGCCGCCTGAATCCAGAGGGTTTGGCCGTAGGGGGTAAGGTTTCTTTATAGAGCGCTAGTCGCATTGTGCGGCCTCCAATAAAGATGTCATCAGTTCGGTCATGCTTATGCCCTTAAATTGGGCTTGCTCTGGCACGAGTGAGGTTGAGGTCATCCCGGGCTGGGTGTTGATTTCCAGCATGACAAGGGCGCCGGTGTCGTCATCAAAACGGAAATCTGACCGGCTTACGCCTCGGCATTCCAATTCCTTATGGGCAAGCGCCGCCCATGCCATCGCGGTGGCAAAGGTGGTGCTATCAATATCGGCAGGCAGCTGATGTTGTGATCCACCAGCGGCGTATTTCGCCTCATAGTCATAAAAGGCGTTGTCTTGACTTATCTCGGTAACGGTCAGTGGCTCACCATGCAGGACACTCACCGTCAATTCACGCCCTGGGATAAAGCGTTCGGCGATTAATTTTGTGCCTTGAGGCCAGTGATCAGCCCTTGGCATCTCACCGCCGTCATGAACAATGCTTACCCCGAAACTGCTTCCGGTGTTGCGCGGCTTGATCACAATAGCGCCAGAGGTTTCTGTGGTTATCCGGTTGTCCGGATGGATGGTCAGTGCGATATCCTCGGCAAAGTGGATGCCAGATTTTGCCAGCACTTTCTTTGTCATGGGTTTATCCATGGCGATAGCGGATGCCATGACGCCGCTATGGGTATAAGGAATATTCAAAAGATTTAAGAGCCCTTGGATATTGCCATCTTCCCCCATCTGGCCATGCAATGCGTTAAAAACACGCGCAGGACGGATTTGCATCAGGCGGTTTGCGATATCCCGATCCACTTCAATCAACTCGCAATCCCACCCTGCGGCTATCGCGGCATCAAAACAGGCTTTGGCGGTGTTCCGGGATACCTCGGCCTCATCTGTCCAACCGCCCATCAAAAAGGCAGTCAAGCCGCTAGTCTTGCTCATGCTTGCCTCCTGATGCGGTTGTGCCTATGCGGCGAATTTCCCAACGCAAATCCACATCAGAAGTGGCCTTCACGCGGTCGCGGATGGTCTCGCCAAGGGTTTCAATTTCATCGGCGGTGGCGCCGCCGCGATTAATCAAAAAATTGCAATGTTTTTCCGAAACTTCAGCCGCGCCATGGGTTAGCCCCCGGCATCCAGCCTGATCAATCAACTGCCACGCTTTATGTCCATCTGGGTTTGCAAAGGTGCTGCCGCCTGTCCGCACACCTTGCGGCTGGGCATCAGAACGGGTGGCGATAATCGCTTTCATGGCGGCGCGAATGTCTTCGGATTTTCCGCTTTCTCCTGCCAAGGTGGCAGAGACAAAAACCCAATCTTGCGGGGCATTGCTGTGGCGATACCCCATTCCCATTTCCTCTGGTGTGGCCTCATGCCGCTGGCCTTGGCGATCGATTGCGGTGGCGGAGATAACCACATCCCGAAACTCTTTGCCAAAGGCACCTGCATTCATGCGCAATCCGCCACCAATGGTGCCGGGAATTCCAATCAGAAATTCCAGCCCGGCGATATTTGCGCGCGCCGCCAGTCTGGCCACTTCCGCATCAAGCCAGCCTGCGCCAACGGTTAAATCTGTGCCCTCGATATGGTGATGTTTGATCGCTTTTGTTGCGATCATAACGCCGTTAACGCCGCCATCACGCACCAACAGATTAGACCCAGCCCCAACAGGATAGACAGGGATATCGGCATCAAGGGCTTTGAGGAAAGCTTGCAGGTCTTCGGCATCCGCAGGGGTAAATAACACCTCGGCGGCACCGCCAACCCCAAACCAAGTGTGTTCAGCCATGCTGATATGTGTTTGGTATTCGCCGCGAACACGGGGAAGTCGAGAAATGAGGTTGGTCATGGCAAAACCTCCTCACCTGTGATGCTGGCCAACTGATGCGGTAATTCTGCCGCCCAATTAGTGATTGTTCCTGCGCCCAAACACATCACCACATCACCTGGTCTGGCGTGTTCCATGATAAGCTGGCCTAGGGTTTCTGGGGTATCCATAGCGCTAACCGAAGGATGCCCATGGGCAATCAAGCCGTTAATGAAATCGTCACGCGAAAAGCCTTCGATCGGGGCTTCCCCTGCGGCATAAACATCGGCAACGATGACATGATCAGCGTCATTAAAACAGGCGCAGAAATCATTGAACAAATCGCGCATTCTGGTGTATCTGTGCGGCTGATATACGGCGATGATGCGATGATTAGGTTTAAGCATTCTGGCGGCGGCGAGGGCGGCGGTGATCTCAACCGGATGATGCCCATAGTCGTCGATAACGGTAATATCCCTAACCACGCCTTTACGATCAAAACGGCGTCCAACCCCCTTAAATTGTTGTACCGCATCTCGAATCCGCTCTGGCGGAATGTTCATTTCAAGGCAAACGCTAATCGCGGCCAAGGTGTTAAGGACATTATGATCGCCAAGCATAGGCAGACGCAGATCGGTAATCACCCCAATATCGCTAATGCGCTTGCTGACAATCGCGTCAAACACCATATGCTGATCTTCTGCACGCAGATTGATGCCGCGCAAATCCGCGCTAGCCGAAAACCCATAGGTAATCAGCCGCCGTTCAGGAATATCAGCAATCATGCGCTGAACCGTTGGGTGATCAATGCAAAGGCTGGCAAAACCATAAAACGGGATAGATGACACGAAATCCCGAAACGCTTGTTTCAAATTGTCAAAACTGCCGTGGTGATCCAAATGTTCGGGGTCAATATTCGTGACGATGGCAACCGTGGGGTTAAGCCTTGCGAATGATCCATCGCTCTCATCGGCTTCGACCACCATCCATTCGCTTTTGCCAAGACGGGCGTTGCTGCCCCAACCGGTGATAATGCCGCCATTGATAACCGTGGGGTCTATGCCGCCTGCATCTAATAGCGAGGCGACCAACGATGTGGTCGTAGTCTTGCCATGCGTGCCAGCCACTGCCACAGACCATTTCAGCCGCATCAACTCGCCAAGCATTTCTGCCCGATGCACCACGGGCAAGAATTTTTTACGGGCGGCCAGCATTTCGGGATTGTCTGGTTTGATCGCTGTGGACACAACAATGATTGCCGCGCCTTCCACATTGTTTTCGGTCTGACCGATTGTAATGGGGATGCCTTTAGCCATCAGTCGCTTCACATTGGTGTTGCTTGTGGTGTCACTGCCGCTAACCTCATAGCCCATATCATGCAGAATCTCGGCAATGCCACTCATGCCGATACCGCCAATGCCGGTAAAATGGATGCGCCCGATATTGAGGGGAAGCTGGCTCATGATGCGGCTCTCCTCTCGGTCATGGTCATCACAAGCTCTGCTAATTCGTGCGCGGCCTCGGGTTTGGCTAGCTGAAGCACATTGGTCGCGGCGATGGTCAGTTTTGCTGGATCAGCAGTAAGAGCGGCGATTTTTCCAGCCAGTGATCCTGCGCTCATTTCAACTTCAGGGGTCAGCCAGCCGCCGCCGATATCATGAATAACCTTGGCATTAGCGGTTTGGTGATCATCCATAGCATTCGGATAAGGAACCAAGAGGGCAGGGCGTCCAGCCGCCGCCAGTTCTGCTACCGATGATGCCCCCGCGCGGCAAATCACCAGATGCGCTTGGCGCATTTCTGTTGCCATGTCTTTGATAAACGGGGTGATGACCGCATCAATGCCATTATTCTGATAGCGTTCACGCACCGCTTCGGTCTGTTCTGCCCGAACCTGATGAACCAATTTCAAGCGTTTCTTTAAGGCATCTGGCAGGCGGCTTATGGCTTCGGGAACCGTGTCGCCAAAGATGCTTGCCCCTAGGCTTCCACCAACAATAAGCAGCCTCACTGGGCCGTTTTCTTGTGGTGGGTTGTAACCGTCTTGCCCAATCTGATGAAATGCCGCTCGCACTGGCGTTCCTGTGACCACAATTTGCGCGGATTTATCCTGCGCTATGCCTTTTGTTACTGGCCAAGAGGTCGCCAGAATTTTTGCCCGTTTTGCCAGAAACTGATTGGCGCGACCCATAGAGGCATTTTGTTCATGCAACATGACTGGCAGACGAAATCCCCGGGCGGCAAGCACAGGGGCGACCGCAGGATACCCCCCAAAGCCGATCACGGCCTTTGGACGGCGTATCAGGATAGTCAACGCGGACATCATAAAGCCAAGCCCTAATCGCGACAGACGCCACAACCGCATCCGCAGACTAGCCGCAAAAGGTGAGGCCGCCGATATCGTGACACAAGAATACTCATCAGGGATCATATGCCGCCCACGCGCATCGGTCATAAAAACAGGTTTCCATCCGGCTTTGATCAAAACTTCACCAACAGAAAGCGCAGGGAAAATATGCCCTCCTGTGCCGCCAGCCGCCAGAATGACCACAGGTTTAGCCATGCGCGCCTCCTTGGGGGATGGGGGCATGGTCAGAGGCATGATCAGGGGCATGATCAGGGGCATGATTTGGTGGAGATGCAGGCATTGATCTGGCGGCGGTATTTCGCTTTTCATGGGTATTACGACGACGCGTCAGCGCAATCAAAAGACCAATGGTCAAGCCAGAGGTAATCAGCGATGATCCCCCATAACTGATAAAGGGCAGGGTCATCCCCTTGGTCGGGATCAATTGAACCGATGATGCCATATGGATCACAGCCTGAAGACCAAATTGCAAGGTCAGGCCAGCGATGGCCAATGTTCGGAATAGGCTTTCGGATTTTTGGGCATGGCTAAATCCGCGTAACACCACAAAGCCATAGCAAATCAGCAAGATCAGGCAAATAATGGCGCCATATTCTTCGGCGGCGACCGCGTAAATGAAATCAGCATGGGCATCAGGCAGATATTTTTTTACCACCCCTTCGGATGCGCCAACACCAAAGAAACCGCCATGAGAAAAGCTTTCCATAGCGATATCTGCCTGATCATTCGTGCCGTTAAGAAACTTATCGACCCTAATGGTCACATGGGGCAAAAACACATATGCCAGATAGGCAAAAATAGGCGCAATCCCAGCAAGACCAATCACCTGCCCAATTGGCATCCCAGCCAAGAAAATCAGCAACGCCCAAGTCATGACAAACAGAATGGTCATGCCGATATCAGGTTGCATCACCATCAGAAACACCATCATCAACAGCAACCCAATGGAATAGATCCAGCCCGGGAAACGCCTTTCCTCGCGCCAAAGGCTAAGCAGCCAAGCAGAAGTGATAGCAAAGCAAGGCTTAGCAAACTCCGAAGGTTGTATCTTGAAAGATCCAAGAGAAATCCAGCGCGTGGCGCCTTTTACCTCTGATCCAATGGTTAAGGTCATGACGATCAAGATCATCATAGCCAATAGCCCAAAGATACCAATGACGCGGATCATGCCCTCATTACACATGGCGGCGATCATCATCACCCCAAGGCTTATGATCAAAAAGACCGCGTGGCGAATAACAAAATGCCACTCATTAGCCCCGATCTTGAGGGCAACTGTTGGACTAGCCGCCATAACCATCAGAACACCAACAACGGATAGTATCATCGCCATGATCAGCACAGACCGATCAATCGTCCACCACCACACACTAATCATGCTTCTGTCGGTGCGATTAAACATGGGTGTGATCTCGCTTATGGTCTTGTTCGCACAAGGCTTCAACCGCGTCACGGAAATGCTTTCCGCGCTCTTCAAAATTGGCAAACTGATCAAAACTGGCGGCGGCAGGGGATAACAATACGGTTGCCCCCGGTTTGGCATCATGTCGGGCGGCGTCATAGGCTTGGCGTGTAGCGATAACGATATCGCCAGATTTGTGATAGGGGACAATGCCATCCAGTGCGGCGGCAAAGTGATCTGTTGCCTCTCCAATCAGATAGGCGTGGAGAACATGATCAAGCGCATGAATGGCATCCCCTAGCACATCGTCTTTCATCCGCCCGCCTGCAATCCAGTAAATATTTGCAAAACTGCCTAGGGCTTTGGCGGCGGCAACGCCATTGGTGGCTTTGCTATCATTGATGAAATCCACCCCATTATGATGCGCCACCCATTCCATGCGATGCGGCAATCCGACAAAATCGCTAAGCAAGCTTCCCCAGTCATTAGTGGTGATGCCCAACTGGCCTAACAGGCTGATAGCGGCGGCGATATTCATCTGGTTATGCGCGCCGCGCAACGAAGGCGGCAGGTCTTTTTGTGGGGCGCAATTTGGATTAATGGCTTGCACCTGATGCGACAGGCGGCTTGCTAAGGCCTGACATCCAGCATCATCCCCTATCAACAGGTGTTGTGAGGCCGGCAGGGCATCTGTGATGCGTGCCTTGGCAGCCACATATCCATCCCAGCCGCCATGGCGGTCAAGATGATCAGGGGTGATATTCAACACGGCGGCGGCGTCAAGGGTTAATCCCGGGGAAATATCAAGCTGAGAGGATGATAATTCCAGCACGATAACGCCATCAGGGCCGGGGTCATCAAGCGCCATGACCGCAGTTATTATGGCCGTCATGAAAGTTGCTGTGCCGCGGCTGTCAAAACTAACAAAACGCCAAAACATTTGCCCGATCCTTACATAGTGGAACCAGCGTATAAAGCCCACGTGGTTAGAGGATTGCAAAGGCAAAATGCTGGTCCCGCCAAGATATGTAAAAACTTTAATGTCTTAGCCCCGAGGGCCATAATTATAGGGGTTTGCTGTTGTTGGTAGGGGACGTTTTACATAATAGTCAGGATTTGTGCGTTGTTTCCATAGAGCGGGTAACATTTCCTTGAAGCCTGCAAAAATTGACGAACAGGGCGCCGGAAAATCGTCGCGGCAAATTTTATGTAGGTCTTCAAGCC
>JALRFL010000066.1 GCA_023259875.1 Alphaproteobacteria bacterium | reverse complement strand
CTAATTCTGCATACGGCATTTCAGACAACAGATGAAGCGCCGCTTTTCCAAGCGCGCGTCGGGCTTGATCAACAGGATGCGATTGTTCAGATGCTGATGTGTTCATGCCAGTTCGTAATCCTTTCCCATGGCCTTTCCCATGCCCCTTTTCTGGTGGCACGGCAAACTTCCCTTCTCTTTACATAGGCTGAAGTCTGCGGCTTGCCAAGCGCAAGAGGCGGTTTATTGGCCAAGCTCCTCTGATCGGTTTCGTGCCGCCATCATAGCTTCTTCCATCATATCTGCCATTCGGTTATTCGTCATCATGACTTCTAGGGCGGCTAAGGTTGTGCCGCCGCGGCTGCTGACATTCTGGCGTAATTGCGCCGGTGGGTCTTGGGATAGGCGCATCAGCTCCCCTGCGCCTCGGATCGTGGAAACAGACAATTTCCTTGCCACATCTTCGGCTAGGCCCATTTTTATGGCCGCCGCTTCCATCGCTTCTTGCATCAAAAAGATATAAGCAGGGCCGCTTCCAGATACGGCGGTTACCGCATCCATCAAATTCTCATCTACTTCCACCACTTCACCAACCGCCGCCATGAGGTGATGAGCAAGCGTCTGGTTTTCTTGGCTTAGCCTCGCATGATGGGCTATGGCTGTTACCCCCATCCCCAGAGCAGATGGGGTGTTAGGCATCGTCCGGATAATCTGTTGATGACCATTAAGCTGTTCGCTTAGCCAATCAATGGATATGCCAGCGGCAATCGAAAGCCAAGCCGTATGGGCGCCTGCCACAGGCTTAACCCCTGCTATGGCCTCTGCCATATCTTGCGGTTTTGATGCCAGAACGATCATATCTGGGCATGGTTGGCTATTGGCGCCCTCAGCGCTATCCCTATAAGTGATCAAGGGATGATCTGGCAAATCCGTCATCTCCGCCAGATTTGGCTCAATAATAGTAATCGCGTCAATTCCGATATCCGAAAGGTGTTTTAACCAGCCGCGCAACAGGGCTTGCCCCATCTTTCCGCAACCACAAAGCATGATATGTGTCATTGTTTTCAACCGTAACTGTTTCACACCTTATATCAGGCGAAATCAGGCGTGGCCAACCGTTTCCATTAAAATGGTTTCGGTTGCGCTAGAGGCAGAGGCACTGCCGATAGCCAGCTGGAACAAGGCAGGATAATATTTTTCGCATTCTGCGACCGTCACCTCAATCAGATCAATCACCTGTTCAAGCGTTGCCCCACCCGTCCCACGAAGCGGTGTGGTGTGCCGGAACATTAAACATCCTTCTTCCCTTGTCAGATTGAAATGACCCATCCAAACCCTCTCATTCAGACGGCAAATTAAATCCATCATCTCGGTGCGTTGCTGATCAATGACATAGATATCCAACAGTGCGGTGATATGAATGGCGGAATGTTCTTCTTGCCATTTTACGCTGATGTAATAGTCAGACCAGTATCCAGAAATATCAACAGAGATTTCATCCAAAGAGTGGTGATGCGTTTGCCAATCATTCGCCTCAACCAGACTTTTCATGATGACAATAGGATGATCAAGAATGGGGGAGGATTTGGGGGTTCTGATCATCATTTTTTGGCTATGCCTTATCACGCGATATCTTGTGATGATTATAGATTTGATTCTCATAAAAAACAAGATCTAGTATAAATAAAGATTTAGACCACTGTTTATAGTGGTTTGGCAGGGCGTCTTCTCATGCTATACCGTTAGGCATGACGGAGTTCGCCAGCCCCTCTTTTGATCTTTACGCCATGGCCGCAACTGTGCCTGATGGGATCAGTATGTCGGCTTTGTCTTTTCCATTTACAGACGAAACGCTATTTCATATTGGGCCGCTAGCGGTGCGGTGGTATGCGTTGTCTTATATCGTTGGCATTCTGCTGGGGTGGCTATTGTTGCGGCGATTGACACGCGCCCCGGATGATCCGGTTGGTCATCCTCCTCTTGAGCATCTTATCAACGCAGGCATCATTGGCATCATTGTTGGCGGTCGTCTTGCCTATGTGTTGTTTTATAACTTTGCCTATTATGCCAGCCACCCTATTGAGGCGCTTTATATCTGGCAGGGCGGCATGTCCTTTCACGGCGGCATGTTGGGGATGATAGGGGCTGTCTTTTATGTTAGCCGCCGCCATGGCACTGGATTTTTCAGGCTGATGGATCTGGTCGCTGTCGCTGCCCCTATTGGTCTGTTTTTGGGACGAATAGCAAACTTTATCAATTGTGAACTTTATGGCCGCATCACAGAAATGCCGTGGGGGGTCATGTTTAATCAGGGCACTTGCCTTGCTTCTGGTGGCGTTGCCCCAGCAGGCGATTTGCCGCGTCATCCTAGTCAGATTTACGAAGCCCTCCTAGAAGGGGCAGTGCTTTTCCTTGTTTTGATTTTGGTTCTGCGCTTGGGCGGACGCTCACGCCAAGGGTTATTATCAGGCTTATTTCTGGCAGGATATGGGTTATCGCGTATCTTGGTTGAGGTGTTCCGCGAACCCGATAGCCATATCGGCACCCTCACCATTGGCTTGACCATGGGGCAATTGCTTAGCCTGCCGATGATTTTTTTGGGTGTGTATTTGGTGATCCGCTCTCACCGTTTTCGGGATCAGGGATGAGCGCATTAAAGGCCATTATTCATGCCCAACTTTCCGCCAATGGCGCTATGACTTTGCATGATTTTATGGCGTTGTCGCTCTACCATCCACAGCATGGCTATTATCATCAAGATCAGGTGATCGGCAAAGATGGTGATTTTATCACCGCGCCAGAAATCTCGCAGATGTTTGGTGAGCTAACCGGCTTATGGCTGGCGCATCAATTCCAGTCCCAGCAACTTCAAAACAATGCCATATTGGTTGAACTGGGCCCCGGGCGCGGTACGCTGATGGCAGACCTTATTCGCGCGTGGCGTCAGACGCCCCTGCCCCTGCCGCCTATCCATCTGGTGGAAACTAGCGCGTCTTTGCGTTCAATCCAGCAACAGAGGCTAGCCGATCTTGCCGAGATACATTGGCATGATCAAGTGGACACCCTGCCTGATCAACCTTTACTGATGATAGCGAATGAGTTTTTTGACGCCTTAGCAATCCGGCAATATCGTTTTCATCACAACCAATGGTGGGAACGCGGCATTCGCTTAGATAAGGATGGCAACTGGATTTTGGATTGGCTGGACTTGGATACCGCCAATCCATTGCCTGATTTCCTATCTGATCATGCTAGCGCCGCTCAAGACGATAAAGATCAGATCATGACTTATGCCCCTCAACTCGCCCCTATCGCAAAGGTGATCAGCCAGCGCATCGGCAATTATGGCGGCGCAGGGCTGATCATTGATTATGGCAAATCCGATTGTTTTGGTGATAGCCTGCAGGCGGTCATGAAACATCACCCTGTTGATCCTTTGTCGCATCCGGGTGAGGCGGATATCACCGCATGGGTTGATTTTTCCCATCTTTCTCACCTTGCCGAACAACAGCATTGCACTGCGCTTGACCCTGTTCCACAAGGTCAATTTCTCAAATCCCTTGGCTTGCTGGAACGAGCAGAACAGCTAGGCAACAATGCAGCACCTGACTTGCGCCGCCGGCTGGTCTCTGAGGTGGATCGGCTTGTCAATCCGGCGCAAATGGGTCAAGCTTTCAAAGTTATGGCTATTTTGCCTGATGCCTATGCCAAGACGCCGCAACCCGGATGGGAATAACCGCATGACCTCTGCCACCGCGCTATATTTTACCCATGATGGCTTTCATCCTGCTGGCATTCGTTATGGGTTTTTTTCTCGCAAAGGCGGGGTTAGCCAAGGTCTTTACGATAGCCTTAATGGCGGGCTTGGATCTGATGATGACCGTGCATTGGTGCAACAGAACCGAAAACTCGCGGCCGAATCCCTTGGCTTTGATGGGGAAAATATCTGCTCTCTTTATCAGGTGCATTCCTCTATCGCTATCACCGTGGACGCGCCACTTACCCCCTCGGTTGAGGCGGATGCCTTGATCACGCAAACCCCCGGGCTTGCGCTAATGATTCTTACCGCAGATTGCGTGCCAGTGATTTTTGCTGACCCTACGACAAAAACCGTGGCCGCCGCCCATGCAGGGTGGCGTGGCGCGGTTGGTGGGGTGCTCGAAACCACCCTTGAAGCCATGCTGGCAAAAGGCGCAGACCTCCACCATATCACCGCAGTGATCGGGCCAGCCATTCAGCAGCCATCCTATCAGGTTGGGGATGATGTCCGTGATGCCGCGCTATCCTATGATTCTGGGGCGGGGGCATGCTTTGCACCTGATCAAAGACAATCGGGGAAGTTTTATTTTGATCTGACAGGATATGTGGGGCGGCGACTGGATCAGGCCAAGATCACGCATCTGACGCTAGGGCGTGATACTTACGCTGAACCCGAGTATTTTTTTAGCCACCGGCGCCGAACTCATCAGGGTGAACCCGATACCGGACGGCTGATGACCATCATTGGACTAGAATAGGGACAAATCCCATGCCGCATCTTTTGATTTTTCTCATGCTTTGCTTTCTTGGTCTCGTAGCCTCATGTGTTATCATGTGATGAAAACCCATTTTTTTATGTGTTTTATGTTGCGGCAAAGAGAAACACTTGGTATCAAAACACTCTCATAAGGTGGTTTTAGCAATGAAAATTCTGGCCTGTAATTCCAATCGTCCTCTTGCCGAAGCCATTGCCACCTATTTGAATCTTCCTCTTGTTAAAGCTGATGTTCGCCGCTTTGCCGATATGGAAGTATTTGCTGAAATTCAGGAAAATGTCCGCGGCGAGGATGTCTTTGTGGTGCAGTCCACCTCATATCCTGCTAATGACAATCTGATGGAATTGCTGGTAACGCTTGATGCCTTACGGCGTGGGTCGGCGCGGCGCATCACCGCTGTTATTCCTTATTATGGCTATGCTAGACAAGATCGCAAATCTGGCCCAAGAACGCCTATATCTGCCAAGCTTGTTGCCAATCTGATTACTTCTGCTGGTGCTGATCGGGTATTGACCATTGATCTTCACGCTGATCAGATTCAGGGCTTTTTTGATATTCCTACGGATAATTTGTTTGCTGCCCCTGTTTTGTTAGAAGATATCAAATCGCGTTACACTAACGGCAATCTGATGATTGTCTCACCTGATGTTGGTGGTGTGGTTCGTGCGCGTGCGCTTGCGCGGCGCCTTGATGCTGATCTGGCAATCATTGATAAACGCCGGGAAAAGGCTGGGGTATCCGAAGTGATGAATATCATTGGCGATGTCAGCAACCGCCATTGCATTATGGTTGATGATATTGTGGATTCGGGCGGCACGCTTTGCAATGCGGCTGGCGCCCTGATAGAAAGCGGAGCGATTTCTGTGGATGCCTATGTGACGCATGGGGTATTATCAGGCGGCGCGGTATCGCGAATTGCATCATCACCTCTCAATGCTTTGGTCACCACAGACACAATTTTAGCGACTGAGGCTATGCGCGTTGCCCATAATGTTCGTCAGCTTTCGGTCGCTCCTCTCTTGGGTGAGGCCATCCTTCGCATTAACGAAGAGCGTTCTGTATCTTCACTCTTTAATTAAACAGATATTCCGCTTGCTGATCCTGACGATTCGGGCTAAGTATGCCCATCATGAAAGACCATGCACCCCTGGAGGCATGGCAAGTTTTGACAAATCGATGGAGAAATCACATGTCAGACACAATCCAAATGAGCGCGACTAAGCGCGACCGGGCTGGTAAGGGGTCCGCCCGGGCGGCTCGTCGATCTGGTCTCATTCCTGCTGTCATTTATGGCGGCAAAACAGCCCCTGAAACGATCAATATTAACGACAACAGCTTTCGCAAACTGATGAGCCAACCCGGCATCATGAGCCATGTGATCGCACTTGAAGTTGGCGGCAAAACAACGAATGTTTTGACCAGAGATATTCAGTTTCACCCTGTCACGGATATTCCGCTTCATGTTGATTTTCTGCGCGTTACCGCCTCATCCACAGTCACGGTTATGATTCCTGTTGTCTTCACGAACGAAGACGCATCACCTGGCCTCAAGAGTGGCGGCGTGCTTAATGTTGTGCGCCATGAAATTGAAATGTCATGTTCTGCGACCAGCATTCCAGAAAGTTTAACCGTTGATCTTAGCGGAACAGAAATCGGTGATTCTGTTCACATTAGCTCGGTTTCCTTGCCAGAAAACACACAGCCGACCATTACCGATCGTGACTTCACTATCGCCACTATCGCCGCCCCAACCGTCGAAGTTGAGGTTGAAGACACAGGCGAACAAGATCAAGCCGGTGATGGTGACAGCGAAGCAGAAGAAAAAGAAGAATAGGCATACTCTGCCACCAGTGGCAGTAGGGGGATGTGATGCGTATCGTAGCTGGTTTAGGTAATCCCGGCGACCGCTATGCATCACACCGCCATAATGTCGGCTTCATGCTGGTGGATCAGTTGGCCTCTGATTACGGCTTTTCCTCTTGGAAGGTAAAACACGGTGGATTGCTTGCCGAAGGCCGCATTGATAGCGAAAAGGTTGTTCTTTTCAAACCCCAATCCTATATGAATAAATCCGGCCTGCCCGTCGAAACCTTACTTCATTTTTATCGCCTGACCGCTGATGATTTGATCGTTGTTCATGATGAAATTGATCTCGCTGCAGGAAAGATAAGGGTGAAAATTGACGGTGGTCATGGCGGTCACAACGGGCTTCGCGATATTGATCGGCATATTGGCTCGGCGTATTGGCGGTTGCGGATTGGTGTTGGTAGATCGCGGTTTAACGCCGAGGTTGATCAGCATGTGCTGTCAGATTTTGATAAGCATGACAGAGCTTGGCTTGACCCTCTGCTCGGGGCTTTGTCTGATCTCTGGCCTTGTTGGCAGACAAAAGGGCATGAAGCCTTTATGACTGCGGTGTCTCAAAAAGCGCCGCCACCTCAAAACACTAACACTACTGCTGGCAACAGTGATGACACCAATTCGGGTAAGGAGAAAACCAATGGGCTTTAATTGTGGTATTGTGGGCTTGCCCAATGTTGGTAAATCAACTCTCTTTAATGCCTTAACCGAAAGCGCGGCCGCTGATGCCGCCAATTACCCTTTTTGCACGATTGAGCCCAACACCGGACGCGTTGCTGTTCCAGATGATCGGTTGGATCAATTGGCTGGTATTGCCAAATCGGCTCAGATTCTGCCAACCCAGTTGGAGTTTGTGGATATTGCCGGATTGGTACGCGGTGCTAGCAAAGGCGAAGGCCTAGGCAATCAATTTCTTGCCAATATCCGTGAGGTTGATGCCATTGCCCATGTCTTGCGCTGTTTTGAAGATAGCAATATCACCCATGTTGATGACAGTGTTGATCCTATTCGTGATGCCGAAACGGTTGAAACCGAATTGATGCTTTCTGATCTTGAATCGGTTGAACGCCGTTTGGCTAATCTGGTCAAAAAGGCACGCGGACAAGATAAAGATGCTATCGCTTTGATGGCAACGATGGAAAAAATCCGCGATGGTTTGGCAGAAGGCCTGCCTGCGCGAAGCCTCACTACCCTAAGCGAAGATGAACGGCGGCAACTGCCAGCCCTGCAACTGCTTACTGGCAAACCTGTGCTTTATGTCTGTAATGTCAGCGAGGATGACGCGGCCAGTGGAAATGCCCTTACTGCTAGGGTGGCAGAAAAAGCAACAGCCGAAGGCGCGGATATGGTGATTGTTTCCGCGGCGATTGAATCAGAAATCATTTCATTAGACGATGATGAAAAGATGGAGTTTCTGTCCGACCTTAACCTGACCGAACCCGGATTAGCGCGCATGATTAAGGCAGGCTATCGTCTGCTTGATCTGATTACTTTCTTCACGGTTGGCCCAAAGGAAGCAAGAGCATGGACCGTTGCCAATGGCGCTAAAGCGCCTCAGGCCGCAGGTGTGATTCATACTGATTTTGAGCGCGGTTTTATTCGCGCAGAAACGATTGCCTATGCTGACTATATCCAATGCAATGGTGAAAGCGGCGCCAAAGAGGCTGGTAAATTACGCATAGAAGGCGCAGATTATCGGGTGCGTGATGGCGATGTGTTTCATTTCCGCTTTAATGTATAGCGTTACCGGATAGCGTTATTCTGCCTGACTTTCTGGCGCGTTTTTCTTTGTTTTGTGATGGCCTTTGCTTGACCAAGCGTCAAACAATCTGGGCATAAACACGCGCCAGCCAGATCAAAAGTGTTCCGCATATTAGGCAGATTCATGCACCAACAGCTATGATCCTTCGTTGATCCGCAATTAAAGCTAGTCCCACATTCTTCACAGATCAGCTTTTTCACTTGATCGACTTCTGCCATGATGATGGCTCCTCATGGTTGGATGGCTTTGCCCTAGAAAGGTGAACTTCACTCCGTTTGCTGTCAAGGCAAATTCTAACGCAAAAAAACTGGCCAGATCAGCATCTTATGATCTGGCCAGCGTAATATGTCTTAACCCTTAAGGGTAAAAGCAACAGGCTTATGCCTTGGATTTTTTCACATCCGCCCAAATATAGCGCATAGAACCATAAGAAACAAAGCACATCACAAACAAGAACAGCATCACCGCAATCCCTGTCCGCTTGCGCGTTTCCATTTCAGGCTCTGATGCCCATGCTAGGAATGATACCACATCCGCCGCCAAGGCTTCGGGTGAGGTATCACCACCATTGGCAAGGGTAATATCATCACCATAAAGCGGTTGAGGCATCGCGATCAGGTTGCCGCTATACGCTTTGTTATAGTACATACCATCTGGCACATTCATATGGCTCGGTGCCTCGGCATAGCTGGTCAAAAGGCTATAAACATAATTCGCACCATCTGGACGCGCCTTAACAATCAAGGACAGATCCACCGGATAAGCCCCACCATTGGCCGCGCGCGCGGCGTTCTCGTTAGGGAATGGGCCAGGAACACGGTCAGCAGGAATAGCCGCACGCTGGAACATCTCCCCTTCGTCGTTTGGCCCATCGGTCACTTCATATTCAGCGGCAATGGCTTTGATCTCTGCCTCTGAGTAGCCGAGATCAGCAAAATTGCGAAAAGAAATAAACTCAATCCCATGACAAGATGAGCATACCTCACGATAGACTTGAAAGCCGCGTTGCAATGACGCCTTATCAAAATGGCCAAACGGGCCATCAAAAGTCCATTCGTGCTGTTTTATCTCACCGCCACCGCCTGCGGCCATTGCTGGCGCAGAGATGGACACCACAGCCGCCGCAACGATCCCCGTTGCAACAGAAACTACACGCATCAATTTACGCATCGGCTTTCCCCCTTTTCGCCGCCGCCGCCGCGCCCATACCTCCGCCGGAAATCGGCATTGAAATCGATTGCGGCAATGGTCTGGTTTTTTCTACTACCGACAGAAGCGGCAGGATGACCAGAAAATGGATGAAGTAATAAGCCGTGGCCAAACGCGACAAGGTCACATAAATGCCTTCAGCAGGCTTACCCCCAAGATAGCCAAGCAGAACACAATCTGCTAGCAGAAGCCAAAAGAAGACCTTAAAGAGCGGGCGGAAACGGCCACTTCGCACAGGAGACCGATCAAGCCATGGCAGAACAAACAGCACCGCAATCGCGCCAAACATAAACAACACGCCGCCAAGCTTATCAGGGATCGCTCTTAAAATGGCATAGAATGGCAAGAAGTACCATTCCGGCACGATATGAGCAGGCGTCTGCAAAGGATTAGCAGGAATGTAGTTATCCGGATGCCCCAAATAGTTAGGATAAAAGAAAATCGCTGAGGCAAAAATGGTCAAGAACACCATCGCACCAAACAAATCCTTACTGGTGTAATAGGGATGGAAAGGAATGGTATCTTGCTTTCCACTGACATCAATCCCAAGGGGATTGTTTGAACCAAAACGGTGCAAGGCGATAATATGCAAGATCACCACGCCAACAATCAAAAATGGCATCAGATAATGCAACGCAAAGAAACGGCTTAGCGTGGGGTTATCAACCGAAAATCCGCCCCAGAGCCAAGTGACAATGCTGTCACCGACCAAGGGAATTGCCGAAAACAGATTGGTGATCACGGTTGCGCCCCAGAAGCTCATTTGCCCCCAAGGCAAAACATAACCCATGAAGGCTGTTGCCATCATTAACAGAAGGATGACGACCCCCAACATCCAGAGAATCTCTCGCGGGGCTTTATATGAGCCATAATATAGCCCTCGGAAAATATGAATATAGACGACAATAAAAAAGAAACTGGCGCCATTCATATGGATATAGCGGATCAACCAACCATGATTGACATCACGCATGATGCGTTCAACCGACGCAAAAGCATGATCCACATGAGGCGTGTAATGCATGGCTAAAATAATGCCAGTGACAATCATTGTCACCAAAGCAAGCCCAGCAAGAGAACCGAGATTCCAAAGGTAGGATAGATTTTTAGGGGTTGGATATTCATGCAATTCGTGATGCATGAAACTAAACACCGGAAGCCGGTGGTCAATCCATTTAACAACTGGATTTTTGAACTCAGGAGATGCCATTATCGTTACTCCTATTAACCAATCTTAATGACGCTATCAGATAAAAATACATAAGGTGGCACTTCGAGGTTAGAAGGCGCAGGGCTTTGGCGGCGAGATCGTCCTGCTGCGCGGCGCGGATATCCGGCCGCAA
>JALRFL010000250.1 GCA_023259875.1 Alphaproteobacteria bacterium | reverse complement strand
AAAGCCAGCTGGTTTACGGAAACCACCATGAAAAAGATCGACTCCCTCTAATGCTCTCGGCTGTATGTCACTAACTACGCGCATGGCCTGGCGCAATTTGGGCCGAAACCGCCGCCGAAGCGCCATCACCGCCGCCGCTGTAGCCTTTGCGCTCTTCTTTGCCATCCTGATTCGCAGCTTGCAACTGGGCATTTACGGGCACATGATTGACACTGTGGTGGGCGGAATGGCGGGCTATGTGCAAGTTTCGGACAGTGCGTACTGGCCCTCCCAAAACTTAGACCTCGCCCTCCCTGAGGACACCGAGTGGCTCGACGCGGTCCAAGCCGATCCCAACGTCACCTCCGCCACGCCGCGCCTCGCCGGCTTTACCCTCCTCAGCAATCAGTCCGAATCCGCCGTCGCCCAATGGACCGGCGTGGACTTTTCCCGCGAAGACGCCGATTATTGGGCCACCCGACTCATCGAAGGCAGTTTTGACGCACCCGTTCAGGCAAAATTACTGAACTGGCAGTAAGGGATGTTATCCACGGCAAGCCTGTCAAAAATACTGAAGCCTTAGCCAATCCTGAGGCGCTCGACCATTTCCGAAACCTTGAACAGTTGAAATGAGACCATGACTGACCATCACGAACACCTTGTTATTATTGGCACTGGAGCCGCTGGTTTAACCGCGGCAATCTATGCCGCGCGTGCCAATATCAAACCGCTTGTTATCGCCGGGTTGCAACCGGGGGGGCAATTAACCATTACCACCGATGTGGAAAATTACCCCGGTTTTGCCGATCCTATTCAAGGCCCATGGCTGATGGAACAGATGCAAAAACAGGCTGAAAATGTAGGTGCCAGAATAGCCTATGATTTGGTGACAGGTGTAGATTTCAGCCAACGGCCTTTCCGGATTTTTACCGATAGTGGTGATACCTATTTGGCTGATAGCGTGATCATTACCACAGGGGCACAGGCGCGATGGCTCGGCCTTGACAGTGAAAAACGCTATAATGGCAAAGGCGTCTCGGCTTGTGCGACTTGTGATGGATTTTTCTATCGGGGTAAAAAAGTCACGGTGATTGGCGGCGGCAATACCGCTGTTGAAGAAGCCCTTTATCTGTCTAATATTTGTGAGCAAGTCACCCTGATCCATCGTCGGGACAGCTTGAGGGCAGAAAAAGTCATGCAAGATCGGTTGATGAAAACCCCCAATATTCACATCATTTGGAATCATGTGGTTGATGAGGTGTTGGGGGATGATGCCCCGATGGGCGGCGTCACGGGGTTACGTTTGGCCTCAACCCTTGATGACAGCAAACAAGACATGGCCTGTGACGGTATGTTTGTTGCTATTGGCCATGATCCTGCCACATCGGCATTCGAAGGCGCGATCACCCTTGATGACGAAGGCTATATTGTGACAGACGCAGGGCGAACGCAGACCTCTGTTGAGGGGGTTTTCGCCGCAGGGGACTGTGTCGATAAAACCTATCGCCAAGCGGTTACTGCCGCAGGCATGGGGTGCATGGCCGCGCTTGATGCCGAAAAATGGCTTGCTATCAACACATAACCGCCTTTGCTAACCCCCTAAGCTGAAATCCCTTGGCCTTTATGTGAACCCCAAGGTGACCGCAGGATGATCAGCTTTCGTCCGTCTCACCATCATCGCTGGGGCTATCAGAATATCTCTCTGGCAAGCCGCCTTCGGCGATGTCAAGATTTTCGATTTGGGCGTTTTGATCTACCAGCAATCGGATGGTTTTAATCTCATACCCTTTTTCGCCAGGCACAACGGTGACCAGCAATTTCTGCTTAGTATAAATGGTGGATAGGCCATTTTGTTCAATTATACGAGAATGGACAAAAATATCCTGATCATACCCTTCGACTTCAATAAACCCATAGCCGCGCATTTCATTAAAGAATTTCACATAGGCGATATGTTCATCTTCTGCCGGTTCACTGGCAATCAGGCTATTATCAACAGGAAGTCGTTCAATCCCAAAGAGGGTATCAACGATCTGTCCTCGTGAAGATGAGGTGATTGTTACCGTCACGATATCTTCAGCCAACAACCGACAAGCGCCAAATTGGCTCAATGTGGTGCGGTGGATAAAGACCTCTTTGCCATCTACCTCAATAAAGCCGTAACCAAGCCTCTCGCTGAACCATTTGACGGTTCCCTTTTGTCTTTCTGCCCCATTCGTTATGATGGGATAAGCATTGATACTATTCATTTCCAAAATACTTCCAAAACATCTGCGATATATTTCGCGTGATGATGACAGAACGATCACTGATTTAATGGCTACACCTACAAAACCATCTGATTCGTATGTTATGGTAAGAAAGTTAAAAAACACTTAACGCCAGCAAAAAAACTTTTGCTAGTTTATGTCATCACCAAAAAATGAAGAAAAATCAGCGCAGGGCTTGGATAGTTTGGCTGGTAGCTGAACGAATTGCGGCACGCCAATCGGTCAGATTTCGGGCTTCATTGGCCTCCGCAGGCATGGTTAGTCCCCGTGAGGAGTTCACAACCCCGCCTTCCCAGCCTTCGGGGCCTTTCACCAAACCGGCTAGCGCGTCAGAGGCGCTTGCCCCTTGCGCCCCAAATCCGGGAATCAGGAAAAGGCATTCGGGCAACATTTTTCGCAATGCGGCCTGTTCATCGGGCCAAGTTGCCCCGATCACGACACCGAATGACGAAAACCCAGACGCATCCACCATAGATTCCATAAATGGGCGAATCATATCTGCCACATGATGAAAAACAGGTTTCTTTTCAATAGATTGAAGCATCTGAATATCAGCAGAACCGGGGTTGCTTGTGCGCAGCAAAGTGAACAATCCGGCTTTGCTTTTTTGTGCTTTTTCGGCAAATGGCTCAAGGCTATCGCGGCCCAAATACGGATTAATCGTAAGGGCATCAGATGCAAATCCGGCCTCATGACCTAGCCATGCTTCGGCATAGGCGGCGGCGGTTGACCCGATATCGCCGCGCTTAGCGTCCATAATCACCATCAACCCCTCTGCCATGGCGGCTTGGGATAACGAGGCAAGCATGGTCATGCCCGAAGGCCCTAGCCGTTCAAACATCGCGGCTTGGGGTTTAATCACAGGCACTTGCCCTGCCAAAAGCGGGATCAGTTCAAAAGCCCAGTCCCTCACCGCTTCTGTCATATTTTTTTGCTGAAAAAGAGGAGGCAGCAAATCAAGATGAGGGTCAATGCCGGCACAAAGCACCGAATTTCTGGCGCGAATCGCATCAGTGAGGCGAGCGGCAAAACCTGTCATCATCTGATCCTATATCAACCCTAGGGCAGACCGATAGGTTTCAATCAACTGGTCTTGCTCCATCAGGTCTTGTTTATCCATGGCGCGCATCTTTACCACTTGGCGCATAATCTTGGGGTCAAAGCCATATCCCTTGGCCTCGCTATATACCTCACGGATATCGGCCATCAGCGCGGCTTTATCTTCTTCTAGCCGTTCGATGCGTTCAATAAATTGCCGCAACATATCAGGGGTTTGATTGCCAGCTTTGAAAGATTCAGGTGCGTTCATAAAGGCTTCCATCCGGTTGAAATTAAGGGCTTAGGAATGATTTTTCTTTAAGGCTTCTAACTGTTCTGGTGTTGCTTCAGTCTGATATTTGGCTTTCCATTCGTCATAAGGCATCCCATAGACATGGGTTTTTGCTGTTTGCGAATCCATGGCCATATTGGCCTCATCCGCGGCTTCATGATACCAACGGGATAGGCAATTTCGGCAAAAACCAGCCAGATTCATCAAATCAATATTCTGAACATCGGTGCGTTCTTGAAGATGTTTGATCAACCGGCGGAATGCGGCGGCTTCAATCTCGGTGTTGTGATTTGTCATGATCATCCTCGCGAAGGAAAATATCCTCTAATGACTTGCCATTCTGATCGCCTAATGACAAGCAAATTTTGACCTTGCACGGCGGATTTGACTTCCCTACCCTAAGAGAGATAAGGAAAACGCCTGTGTGAAAACCATAAGCTTTGATCATAATCAAGCTGGGGAATCGGGAAGATGGCGAACGGAATGTCGGATAGAAAAACACTGGAAAACCGTGAACTTGGCGCAACCCAAAACCCTAGCGATGCGCCTGAAGGTGATGTCGCGGTTAGCGCGGCAAGGTTTGAGCGCATCCGTCTTGCCCATCAAAGCGAAATTGCCGAAGATTATGTGGAAATGATTGCTGATCTTATTGCCCAATATGGCGAGGCAAGAACCGTTGATCTTGCCGCCAGATTCGGGGTTTCTGCCCCAACAGTTAATGCAACGATTCAAAGGCTTCATCGTGAAGGCTTGGTCAGCACAGAGCCATATCAACCGATTTATCTCACCGATGCAGGGAAATCCCTCGCGGATAGTTGTTCAGAGCGTCACGCGGTGGTGCGTGATTTTTTAATCGCTATTGGGGTTGATCCGGTCACCGCCGATGCTGACGCCGAAGGCATGGAGCATCATATCAGTGAAAAAACCCTCACTGTTTTTCGCCGTTTAACTATGCAAAAAACATCCTCATCCTCACGCTAATGGTACCAAAATGGCGTGATGGCATAGGGCTAGTTTTCTTCTATGCCGAGGTGAAAAAAGAAATGCCGTTCACGCTTATGGCTAATCGTAACGCGGCTTTCCCCGATTAAAGTGATCCAGTTAACCTTTGGCAGATTTGGCGGCGCATCCGCCTCAGTCATCAGAATAACAAGATCGCCTGTACCCAAAGATTGATAAGGGTGTGATGCTTCGAAATGATTAGATGGCGTGCCATCCGCGTCAATAATAGTAACGGAAATGCCTTGATCGCGTAACGCATGGGTCATCAGCGCGGCGGTGCCGCGGCGGTCGGTGATGATAGTTTTGACGGGATGCTCAGCCATGATTTCTATCAGCGCGGTGTGATGGCTATCCCACCCGCGCAAATGGCGAAGGGGGTCAGATGGCGGCGTCAATACGCCAAGCTGACCAGTTAAACTGGCCAGCCAGATCACACCTGCCAAAGCCAAATTGCTTACCCCCATGGCCGTCAACCAGAGAGGTTTGCGGATGCGACCATCTGTATCACAGCACCATCCTGCCACCATTACCAGAGCAGGAGGCCATGCCAGCATCGCCCAATTGGCGTTAGCCTCACTTATCATGGCTTGAGCGGTAATAAGGACTAAGGGGGGTAACAAAAACCCCAACAGAAAACGGTGTCTAATGCCGCCTTTGGTGTTTACCGCTAACAAAAACCCTAGCATCACCACCGGGCCTATCACGCCAAATTGAGCAATTAAAAATGAAACCCCTGATGCCAGTGACGACAGCATCAGCGAAAATCCAAAAGCCAATCGCGATTGATCAAGATTTGCGTTATCTCCCAAATGGGTAATGGTGGAAAAGCCATGATGAAGATTCCAGATCAGGTTCGGGCTAACCACAATCAACGCGGCAATGATGATCACCGCAATATCCCTAAGACGCAGGGATGTTTTGTCACGCGGTTGAACAGCCCAGAAGATCACAATCCCTATGAGGCTAAAGATCGCGGCATATTTTGATAAAAACCCTAGCCCTAACATGATGCCAGCCAAAAGAAATCCAGACCAACCCGGTGAACGGCCATGGGCTAATGGCGCCAGCACCAAAAGCATGGTGGAGGTAAAGAGCAAAAGTGGCGTGTCGGTTGAGATGATAAAACTGCCTAACCCTACCGCAGGCAAAGTCATCCAGCCCAAAGCGGCAATCCGCCCAGCCATAGGGTGATAAAGCCTTGCCGCGAGTTGCCACAGAACCAGCGCAGTGACGCCGTGAAGCAAGGGCGCCATAATGCGAACACCATATTCCGCTGATCCAGCAACGGCCGTCCCCAAGCCAATGATCCATGCGATCATGGGCGGCTTTGTAAAATATCCAGCGGATGGATTTTGACTCCAAAGCCAGTATTGCGCTTCATCAACACTTAAATCCAACGGACTCATGATAATAGCGATCAGCCTTAGGGTGATCAGAACGCCAATGACGATAAGAACACGCGAGGTGGAAAGGAGCGGTTTGTGGGTGACGGATGCCATGAAATTATCGTATCATGAGGCGGTATAAGCATGAAACTATGTTTTGCATCATTTCTGATTTGTCCGGGAAAACAAAACACCAAGTGCGATGAACGAAACGCAAGATACATATTGGTCAAACTGGCTTGAGATGGTTAACAAGACCTTAGGCACTGACGCTGACGGGTTGGATCATATCACCCAGATCAGCGAAGATGGCCTTAGCTTGCCGCCGCTTTATCCGCATGGGGCGGTGACGCCGCGTGCTGTGGTCTCGCCGTTGTTTCAAGGCTGGCAAATGGCGCAACACGCGGCGGATAGCACAGAGACCACAGCGCTTAATCGCAGCATTTTGGATGAGCTGGAGGGCGGTGCCAGTATGGTCATGATCCCTCGCATGGCGCAAATGGGGCTAGCCGCTCATCCGGGTTATGACCTGCCGCGTCTGCTAGACGGGGTCATCATGTCGGCCTGTGGATTTGGCTTTTATCATGGTCAAGACAGCATGGCTCTGGCGGGGGCCTGGGCAGATGTTGCCGCAGGGATGGATGATAAAGGCGCATCGCTTCATCTTCATCTTGGGGCTGATCCTATCTCGGATTTGCTTGTGGGTATGGCAACCGAGGCCAAAGCAGAAACAGACGGCGCGGCATTAGCCAACTGGCAAAAGGAACAGCTTTCGGCCTTACCGGGGTGTTGTGTTTTTGCCGCATCAGGGGATACCATGCATCGGCTAGGTTTGACAGAGGCACAAGAATTGGCCTTTGGGCTTTCTACCCTCTTATGGCAATGGCGTTGTCTTGACGCCGCCGGATGTTCCCCTGATCAAGCTAGCGCCCGTTTGGTGATGCGCATAGCGGTATCCGCAGAACTTTATCCAGCCCTAGCCAAGACAAGGGCGGCGCGCTATGTGTTGCTTCGCTTGGCCTCAGCCATGGATATTCCGACAGACCATTTGCCGGTGCTTCATGCCTTGACATCAGATCGGATGATGACGCGGATTGAGCCAATGAACAACATTTTGCGGCACACTACGGCTAGCCTTGGCGCGGCGCTGGGGGGAAGTGATCTGATCACGACTTTGCCGTATGATTGGCTAACGGGAAGCACAGGGATGAGCCGCCGTCTGGCTCGCAACATTCAACTGATCATGCGCCATGAGGCAAGACTGGATCAGGTCGCAGATCCAGCCTATGGTGCAGATACCCTCGAAGCGATGAGCCAAGAGCTAGCGGCGAAAGCATGGCAACACTTTCAAGACATAGAGGCATCAGGCGGTGCGCTTGCGGCGGCAGCCTCAGGGCAAGTGATGGCATGGGCAAAACCTGCAGTCATCAAGCGTCAGCAACAGATGGATAACCGCGATGCCCCAATGCTAGGGGTTAATCATCATCCACAAGCCGCGGCAGATCAACTAGCCCCAGTTATGGTTGAGGCAGGAATGCCCCGAGGCGGCGATTGCCGGGTCGCGGCACCATGGGAAGATTTGCGCCAGTCGGCTTATGATCGCGGCTTGCGTTGTCTTGTTTTGGATGATGAAGAAGGCAACAGCAAGGCTCGTGCCGCTTGGCGCGATGAAGCCAGGATGCTTGGCTTTGAGTTGGCAGAAATGCAGCTCATTGATGCGGATGAACTGGCAGGGCATATCAATTCAGCCAAGCCGCACCTGTTGATTTTAGGGGCAACTTGGCATCATTGGGCTGGGCAAAAGGATCAAAACACGCATGGCGCGGTGATAGCCGCCCTAGAGACAACAGGCGACAAAAGGCGTGCGGTTTTTGAACAAGTGATAAAGGGGCTGGGGTCATGAAACGAATACCCGACTTTGCTACAATCCCCTTTGCCTTACCCGATGAAAAAGCGGCGGATCATACGACCCCGATTTACCGAGAATGGCCCGAAGGCATCACCATGCCGTCGCTTGTGCCGCGGCAAAATACCCATCAAAGCTTACCGGGGCAGATTCCATTTACTCGTGGGCCTTATCCAACGATGTACACCACGCGTCCTTGGACCATCCGGCAATATGCTGGGTTTTCAACGGCGGAGGAATCCAATGCCTTTTATCGCCGGAATCTGGCAGCGGGCCAAATGGGGCTGTCTATCGCTTTTGATCTGGCCACCCATAGAGGTTATGATTCTGATAATCCGCGCGTGCGTTCAGATGTTGGAATGGCAGGGGTTGCTATTGATTCCATTGAGGATATGCGCGTGTTGTTTAAGGGAATACCTCTTGATCGGATGAGCGTTTCCATGACCATGAATGGTGCGGTGCTACCCATCATGGCGCTTTATATTGTTGCCGCTGAAGAACAGGGTGTTCCCCCTGAAAAATTAACAGGCACGATTCAAAATGATATCCTCAAAGAGTTCATGGTGCGGAACACCTATATTTATCCGCCTTTGGAATCGATGCGGATTGTTTCTGATATTTTTGCTTATACCGCAAAGCATATGCCAAAGTTCAATTCTATTTCCATATCCGGCTATCATATCGAAGAGGCTGGCGCGACCGCCGACCTTGAGCTGGCCTATACGCTTGGCGATGGGCTGGAATACATTCGGGCAGGACTCGCCGCAGGTTTGACCCCGGAGCAATTTGTGCCGCGCTTATCTTTCTTTTTTGCTAATGCCATGCCTTATTTGGTTGAGGTGGCAAAACTTCGGGCAGCAAGAACCTTATGGGCAAAACTGCTGCAAAAAGAGTTTGGATTTACCGATCCCAAATTGCTGATGTTGCGCACCCATTGTCAAACCTCGGGTTGGTCGCTGGCGGCACAAGATGTCTATAATAATGTGATTCGCACAACGATTGAGGCCGCCGCCGCGGTTGGGGGGCAGACCCAATCTTTGCATACCAATTCCCTTGATGAAGCGCTTGGTCTGCCAACAGATTTTTCAGCCCGTATTGCCCGAAACACGCAACTGCATCTCGCAGGCGAAGGCGGCATAACCAAATGGATTGATCCATGGGGCGGCAGTGGTGCGGTGGAATTTCTAACCGATGCGCTGATCACAAGAGCAGAGCGTCTTTTGGCAGAGGTTGATGCTAAAGGCGGCATGGCGAAGGCTATCGCCGCAGGCCTGCCAAAGCAACGCATTGAAGAAGTGTCCACACGCACCCAAGCATGGATTGATGCCGGCAAGCAAAGCATTATTGGCGTTAATATCTATCAACCTGAACAGCGTCCGGATGATGAAACGGTTGAGGTGTTGCGTATTAATACCGATGATGTGCGCAACCAACAGATCAAGCGGCTTGAGGGGTTGCGCAAATCGCGTGATGCAGATGCGGTTCAAGCCGCGCTAGATGCGCTTACCGATGCGGCAAAAGGCCAAGCCAATTTATTAGCAGCGGCAGTGGCGGCAGGCCGCGTAGGGGCAACGGTGGGCGAGATGTCATCCGCCCTTGAAAAAGCCTTTTCGCGTTATAAAGCGCCAGTATCTGGGGTCAAGGGCGTTTGGAAAAAAGAAAACCCACCATCTGAAGGCCTTACGCTTGCCATGGATCGGTTTCTTGAACGGATGGGACGCAAGCCCC
>JALRFL010000236.1 GCA_023259875.1 Alphaproteobacteria bacterium | reverse complement strand
AAGGATGCCCACCCTTTGCATAGCCCAGTATAGTCCAACCAAGGCGATCATCACCGAAACTGGCACCTGAAAAAAAATACGATACTGACGGGGTTTTGGCAAAAGGAGGCGGAGCAAAACGAACAACGGGACAACGATAAGCAACTGGCCCAACTCAACCCCAATATTAAAACTGATGAGTGCGGTGAGAAAGGCGCTATCAGGCAATCCAAACTCTGCCAGAACTGAAGCAAAGCCTAATCCATGCAATAACCCAAAGCCAAAGACCACACCGCCGCGCATCAACCGCAAGGGCGGTTCGGGTTGAGCTGATACCCGAAGCAGGTTTTCCACCGCGATATAGGCAATGGATAGGGCGATAAGCGGTTCGACTAGGCTTGAGGATATTTGCACCCAGCCCAAACTGGCCGCCGCCAGGGTAAGGGTATGGGCAAAGGTAAAGAGGCTGATTTGCAGCAACAGGTGATGACCTGATCGGCTAAACGCCAACAACCCAATCACAAAAAGGATATGGTCAAGCCCATAGGGCACAATATGGATAATGCCGGAATGAATATATCTTTTGATGATCTCCCAGAATGAGGGTTGATAAATCTCACCCAGCGCAAAGCCGCCGCTCTCGCCCCCTTTTTCCAGAAACTCCACATAACTGGCATCACTGCCTTCGCCATGTTGCCGGATCAGCAAACCACCCATTTCCGGCGGCCAGTCTACGGTAATCATCGCGTCTTGATCAAATAGGGTATCAGGGGGTGTGTTTGGCTGTGTTGCTAGAAAAATTACGGTAGTTTCTCGGATGATATCTGGATTGGGGATGTCTTCGGTCTGGATATCTTTTAATGCCCATACCAGAGGCTGATCATCAAGGCGGATAGTGACCGCTTGGCTTAGGGAGGGGAACGCGGTTTCTAACAAAAGGGACAGATCATCTGGCGCAAACGCACGCAAGCGATCATATTCTGATGCCGCAGGGCTGTCATCGGTATCCGCGAGATCAGATAAATCCATGCCAGCCAAAAAACTCTCAGCAGTAAAAGATAGCCTGATCTCAAGCGTGGTGGCGGTGTTTTCTTCAACACCGATATCCATGACGGAGGGGCGGATCTCATGCGCTTGGCTTGGGCCAACCCCCATAAAGATTGCCATCACTAAAGCGGCAAAAACAAATCTGACAGTTTGAAAAAGGGATTTTGGCATGACGGTGGGGTTTCTCTTATATGGAACTTGACGGCTAGGATCAGAGCGATGAGTATATCACCATTATGAATTATGTCAGTATCCAGCCGTTATTCAAGTTCTGCGCCAGCCTTGCTGTTTGGGGGCTATGCGCTTTTCAAACCCTTGCATTCTTATCCTCTGCTGAGGCGCATGAATTATGGCTGGAAGCGGCTAAGCCAATGGTGAATGACGACAACCAGATTGGGGTTGATATTCGCCTAGGGGATATGTTTTCCGGCTCAAAACAATTTTTTATCCCTGAACGGGCGGTGATGCTGAAACAGATCAGCAAAGATGGCGTTATCACACTTAATCCCCGGCCGGGCAACCGACCTGCTATCTCCTTTCCTGCCCCTGATCAGGCGAGCCATACCATCATCGCCTATGAGACCATTGGCTTTTATCTAACTTATACCGAATGGGATAAGTTTGTTCGCTTTGCTGAGAAAAAGGGCGCGCCTGAAATCCTTGATCAGCATAACATCAGAAACTTGCCTAAAACGGATTTCACGGAACGCTATAAACGCTTGGCTAAGACCAGTTTATTTCTGGCAGAGGCGGCTCAAAAAACTTATGACGCCGCCACAGGCCTTGAAGTTGAGTTCATCATCAAAGATGTTCAAGCACTATCTCTGGCGCGGCATAAGGTGACCGCGGTCTTGATGCACCAAGAAACCCCATTGGCAAATGCGCCAGTCACTTTATTCTCTCGCACCTCAGAGGATGTCATCACCACCTCAGTTTTAGCAACAAACCATGAGGGGATGATCAGCATTGAAACCCAAACAGGCACATTTTATATGCTTGATCATGTTCTGTTTCGTCCCATCGCCCCTGATGCTGATCCGAATGGGGCGGTATGGGAAACCCTCTGGGTCTCGCATAGCTTTTCAGGGCCGGAATAGCCGGGGCTGATATGCCCTTTTGCGCTTGATCTCCTTTTTTATATGTGCATACATATTAATGAGACGAGGCGATTTCAAACAAAGGCAATTCCGTGCATATCATACATAATGCCACATTGGTCACATTAGCCGCAGATGATGACTATGGAATGATCCCTGATGCCGCCTTGGTGATAAAAGGTCGGCATATTGAATGGGTGGGGGCGCGAGCCGATTGCCCTTTTTTGAAAAATGACCCCGATAACACCATCCCAACCTATGATGCCAAAGGGGCGTTGATTACCCCTGCTTTGATTGATTGCCATACCCATATCGTTCATGGGGGGGATCGCGCGATTGAGTTTGAAATGCGCCTTAACGGGGCAGGATATGAAGAGCTGGCTAGGGCAGGGGGCGGCATCAATTCCACCGTCAGGGCAACCCGTGCCGCCAGTTTGGATGAATTAATTGATAGCGCATTGATCAGACTTGATCACCTCATCGCAGAGGGGGTCTCTGTGGTTGAGGTAAAATCTGGATATGGATTGGATACGGAAACCGAATGTCAGATGTTGCGCGCCGCCCGTGCGCTGGCATGCCAACGTGATATCGAGATCAGAACTTCATTTTTAGGGGCGCATGCCCTGCCGGATGAGTATCGCGATAGACCAGATGCTTATATTGATAGCGTTGTTATTCCGGCTTTGGACAAAGCACATGCCGAGGGGTTGGTTGATGCAGTAGATGGGTTTTGTGAAGGCATAGCCTTTACCCCACAGCAAATTGAGCGCGTCTTTATGAAAGCAAAAGACCTTGGGCTTCCGGTAAAACTTCATGCCGAGCAATTGTCGCATTTAGGGGGGACAAAACTGGCGGCAAAGTATCAGGCCATATCGGTTGATCATCTTGAATATGCTGATGCGGATGATGCTAAGGCTATGGCAGAGGCCGGTTCTGTGGCGGTGATTTTGCCGGGTGCGTTTTATACTCTGCGTGAGACCAAACAGCCGCCGATTGAGGCTTTCAGAAAGCACCAAGTCCCAATGGCGGTATCCACCGATTGTAACCCCGGCTCATCGCCTTTGACCTCAATATTGCTGGCGATGAATATGTCTGCAACGATGTTCAGAATGACCCCCGAAGAAATCCTGCGCGGGGTAACGCATCATGCGGCAAAAGCGCTTGGCATCACTGACCGTGGGCGCTTGGTCAAAGGCTATGTTGCTGATCTGGCCTTTTGGCAGATTCATCATCCGGCAGAGTTGAGCTATCGGATCGGATTTCATCCTCTGATCCGGCGCGTGGTTGGGGGAAAGTTATGACAACCGCATCCTTTCATCTCACCCCCGGGGAAGTTTCCCTAAGCACATGGGAGCAACTTTGGCAGCAAGGGGCATCAGCAGGAATTGATCCTTCAGCCAAGGCTAGGGTGGATGCGGCGGCAACACTGGTCGCGGCGGCGGCAACAGGGGATAAACCTGTTTATGGGATTAATACCGGATTTGGCAAATTGGCATCCGTCAAAATCAATGCGGATGAAGTCAAACAACTGCAACGCAATTTGATCTTATCGCATTGTGCCGGCGTTGGTGATCCGCTTGATGAACACGCGACGCGGTTGATGATGTTGCTGAAAATCAATTCCTTGGCGCGTGGGGCATCAGGGGTGCGTTGGGATGTGATCATGATGTTGCAACGCCTATTGGCCGAAGGCATCATCCCTGTTATTCCCGAACAAGGTTCGGTTGGCGCATCTGGCGATCTGGCGCCACTAGCCCATATGGCGGCGGTGCTTATAGGAGAAGGCGAGGTCATTTATAAAGGCCGCCATATGCCCGGTGGTGCGGCATTAAGCAAGGCAGGAATAGAGCCCTTGGTGCTAGCCCCCAAAGAGGGATTAGCCTTAATCAATGGCACCCAATTTTCAACTGCCATGGCCATGATAGGATTATGGAAAACGCGCCGCTTGGTGATGACGGCCATGATATCCGGCGCATTGACAACAGACGCGATCATGGGTTCAACCTCACCAACTTTGCCGGCTATTCATGCTTTGCGTGGGCTTAATGGTCAGATCAGAGTCGCAGAGGAATGCCGTCGTCTGCTGTCAGGATCAGCCATTCGTGAAAGCCATCGTGAGGATGATGAGCGTGTGCAAGACCCTTATTGCATTCGCTGTCAGCCGCAGGTGCTAGGGGCGGCAGTAGATATTCTGGATGCGGCGGCGGCAACCCTAGCGATTGAGGCAAACGCCGTCACTGATAATCCGATCGTTCTGGTTGACGAAGGTATGATTGTATCTGGCGGCAATTTTCATGCAGAACCGGTTGCCTTTGCCGCCGATCAAATCGCACTTGCCATAGCCGAAACAGGGGCAATCAGCCAACGCCGCATCGCGCTGATGGTCGACCCTAATCAGTCGTTTCATTTGCCGCCGTTTTTGACACCAAAGCCGGGGCTAAACTCTGGCTTTATGATTGCGGAAGTCACCTCGGCGGCCTTGATGAGCGAAAACAGGCATCTTGCTAATCCCTGTTCAACTGACAGCACCCCGACCTCTGCCAATCAAGAAGATCATGTCAGCATGGCCGCTCACGCGGCGGTGCGCTTACACCGCATGACAAAAAATCTAGCGCATATTATCGCAATTGAGGCGCTAGCTGCCGCCCAAGGTATTGATTTCCGCAAACCGCTTGAAACTAGTCCTGTTTTGAAAGCGGTGATGGCGGTGATCAGAGCACATATCTCTGCCTTGGGCGATGACAGATATATGGCCGATGATATTACGGCGATGACCCGACTCGTTCATGAAGGTGTGCTGGTCAATACCGCAGGAACAGAGGGCTTTTTTGATCAAGCCGCATCAGGCCATTAACGCATGAAGATGAGCATTCCGGTTGATGCGGTTTCCGCATGACCCACAAATAGGTAGGAGAAAGACAAATGAGTAACCCCAAGAACAATCCCCGACACAATATTCGTGAGGTTTATCCCGACACCGGAACAGAGATCACGGCAAAAAGCTGGTTAACCGAAGCCCCATTGCGGATGCTGATGAACAATCTTCACCCAGAGGTGGCAGAAAACCCCCATGAGTTGGTTGTTTATGGCGGCATTGGACGGGCGGCGCGGACATGGCAAGATTTTGATATGATCGCCGCTAGTTTGCGTGATCTTGAGGACGACCAAACCCTGTTGGTGCAATCAGGCAAGCCGGTTGGCGTGTTTCAAACGCATCCGAACGCACCACGGGTATTGATTGCAAACTCTAATTTGGTGCCAAATTGGGCGACGTGGGATCATTTCAATGAACTCGATCGAAAAGGGCTGGCGATGTATGGCCAGATGACCGCGGGATCATGGATTTATATCGGCACGCAAGGCATTGTGCAGGGCACTTATGAGACCTTTGTTGAGGCAGGGCGTCAGCATTATGATGGCAATCTCACCGGCCGATGGATTCTCACCGGCGGACTTGGCGGTATGGGCGGGGCTCAGCCGCTTGCCGCAGTGATGGCCGGAGCTTGCTGTCTGGCGGTAGAATGTGATGAAACCCGAATTGATATGCGGCTTAAGACGGGATATCTGGATGAAAAAACCGACAATCTTGATGACGCTATTGCAAGGATCAAGGCTTGGACAGCGAAGGGTGAGGCGAAGTCGATTGGGCTGATTGGCAATGCGGCTGAAATTTTCCCGCAAATCTATCAGCAAGGCATCAGACCAGATATCGTCACCGATCAGACCAGCGCCCATGACCCTATTAATGGTTATTTGCCTCTTGGCTGGTCATTAGCAGAATGGCGAGCAAAGCGTGAAACCGAACCAAAAGCCGTTGAGGCGGCGGCGCGTGCCAGCATGAAAACCCATGTCGCGGCAATGGTGGATTTTTGGAACGCCGGTGTTCCCACCTTGGATTACGGAAACAATATCCGCCAAGTGGCAAAAGAAGAAGGGCTGGAAAATGCGTTTGCCTTTCCGGGTTTTGTCCCTGCCTATATCCGTCCATTATTCTGTCGGGGCATTGGCCCTTTCCGGTGGTGCGCGTTATCAGGTGATCCCGAAGATATTTATCGCACTGATGCTAAGGTCAAAGAGCTAATTGACGATCCGCATTTGCATAATTGGCTAGACATGGCGCGTCAGCGAATTCATTTCCAAGGGCTTCCCGCACGGATTTGCTGGGTTGGCCTTGGGCAACGCCACAAACTTGGGCTTGCCTTTAACGAGATGGTGCGCAGCGGCGAATTGAAAGCGCCAGTGGTTATAGGCCGCGACCATCTGGATAGCGGTTCGGTGGCTAGTCCTAATCGGGAAACCGAAGCTATGCGTGACGGCAGTGATGCGGTCAGCGATTGGCCCCTTCTTAATGCGTTGTTGAACACGGCATCAGGCGCAACATGGGTATCACTGCATCATGGCGGGGGTGTTGGCATGGGCTTTTCCCAGCATTCAGGCATGGTGATTTGTTGTGATGGCACGGCTGATGCGGATGCCCGACTGGAACGCGTGTTGTGGAATGATCCAGCCACAGGGGTGATGCGTCACGCTGATGCCGGATACGAAGATGCGCTAGCTTGCGCAAGAGAACACGGATTAAACCTGCCATCTATTTTGAAAGACTAAAGGTGTTGTTATGCATTATGCCCCTGGTAAAGAAGATTGCCCCCTCCCATTTTCGCCCTTCAAATCCTGTACGGTGCCGCGCCCGATAGGATGGTTGTCAACGATTTCAAAAGACGGCGTCCCCAATCTCGCCCCATATAGCCAGTGGCAGAATCTGACCTTTGATCCGCCAATGGTGATGTTTGCTGCCAATCAACTCAGCACAGGTGAGCGTAAGCATACTGTCGTTAATGCTGAGGAAACAGGCTGGTTTGTTTGGAATATGGCAACTTATGATCTGCGCGAAGCGGTTAATATTTCCGCTATGGAACTAGGGGCAAACGAAGATGAGTTTGAGCGCGCAGGGGTGACGCCAATCTCTTGCATTGATGCCCCGTGCCCAAGGGTAAAGGAAAGCCCGGCGCATTTTGAATGCCGGTATTTGTCCACCCATCGGTTGCGCGGCCATTCCGCCCATGGTTGGGTTGAGGTTGTTTATGGCGAAGTGGTTCGCATCCATGTGAAGGACGAGGTGCTAACACCCGAAGGCAAGATGGATATTCCCAGCATTAGGCCATTGGCGCGATTAGGATATTATGATTACACCTCTGTCACCGATGTGTTTGAGATGCGGATACCTGATGCATCCGGTCAAGCCGCAGACGGCCTAGAGGGAAAAAGCACCATATTAAAGCATGATTGATTGACTTTCAGAAGAAAACTGATGAGGATAATATGTGCATACTTAAAAATAAGATATGCCTAATTTTTTTATAATAGGGGGGAAACTATGCTCAAAAAGCTACAAATTTCACTTTTTGCCGGGGTCATGGCTCTGGCTGGTGGTATCGGCGTGGCTAGCGCTGAGAATATCAAAATTGGTTTTAATGTTCCGCTAACAGGCTTTGCCGCGGCGGATGGTCAATCTGCGCTTCATGGGGCAGAGCTGGCGGTTCAGCAAGTCAACGCCAAGGGCGGCATCAATGGCAATATGCTTGAGCTTGTGGTTTATGATGATCAAGCCAGCCCGAAAGAAGCCGCGCCACTGGCGATTAAAATGATCACTCAAGACGAAGTGGTTGCCGGGGTATCTGGTAGTTATTCAGGGTCAACGCGTGCTGCGGCCACCATTTTTGCGGAAAACAGCGTGCCATATATTTCTGCCTACGCTATTCATCCTGATATTACCCGTGCTGGTGACTATGTGTTTCGGACATCTTTTATGGGTGAGGTACAGGGGCGTGCAGGCGCAAAACTGATTGGTGAGATGCTTGGTAAAAAGCGTGTGACCATGATCACGCTCAACAATGATTTTGGTATCTCCTTGGCTAACGGGTTCAAAGAAAAGGCCTCTGATTTTGGCATTGAGATTGTTTCCGAATATGAATACAGCATCAAAGATCGGGAGTTTGGGGCGATTGTTTCCAAAATTAAATCTGACAATCCTGATGCGATTTATGCCAGTGGCTATTTCTTTACCGCCGGCCCATTGGTCAGCCAGCTTCGCGCCGCTGGGCTTAATCAGCCTGTTGTTGGACAAGAAGGTTATGACGGTCAGAAATTCATTGAAATCGCTGGGGCGGCATCCGAAGGCGTGATGATCACCACCTCATTGGATCGGGATTCCACAGACCCTGTGACCAAAGCCTTTATTGATGGCTTCTCTGGTAAAGCGGGATATCCAGCAGATATGGTTGGTGCGTCTGCGCATACGGCCATTCTTGTGCTTGCTGATGCTATGTCTCGTGCTGGCAGCACCGATCATGCGAGCCTGCGTAATGCCATTGCGTCAACAAATCTGAAGGCATCAACCGGCCAGATTTCCTTTAACGATCTTGGCGAAGTGAAAAAAGATGTGCAGGTTCAGGTCGTCCGTGATGGAAACTGGCATCATCATTCCGTTATTAGCGACGCGGTTTTGCTAGCACCGCCAGCAAAATAAATTTTCGCTTACCTATCTGTTGAACAGGAACCAGTACATCTGGTTCCTGTTTTGAGGGTTTCTCATGCTGGCAGTTGATATCCTTATCCAAGGGTTAATCCAAGGCTCTATCTATGCGCTGATCGCGCTTGGATTAACGCTTGTTTATGGATTGCTTCGGATATTGCATGTCGCCCATGCATCGCTTTTTACATTAGGCGGCTATTTAGGGGTTTTAGTGACCAACGCGACGGGCAGTCTGTTTCTGGCCTTATTGTTGGCCATGCTGGTGGTTGGCTTTGTCGGCATGGCCAGTTACCGGATCATTTACCGCCCTCTGTTATCACGCCCACCATTGATTGCCTTGATTGCATCCATTGGTGTTTTTATCGCTTCAGAAGAAGTGTTTCGTCTGATTTTTGGGCCATTCAGCATGTCTTACCTTGCAACCCCATTGCAAAACCAGATTGATATTTTGCCCGGTATTATGTTGAGCGAAGCGCGCGTCATGGTGGTGGTGTTGGCGTTTGTGTTGTTGCTAGGGGTGAACTGGCTATCTAGGCGAACACGCCTTGGCATCGCCGCTCGTGCCAGTGTCGTTGATCCGGGTATGGCCATGAGCAGTGGCGTCAATGTTGAAACGATCCGCTATGCGATCTTTTTTATCGGCTCGGCCTTTGCCGCCGCCGCCGGGGTCATGGTATCGGTGCTTAACAATTTGGTTGAGCCAACCATGGGTGCAGTGCCGTCCTATAAGGCGCTTGCGATTATTGTTCTCGGGGGGCTTGGCAGTGTTCGCGGAGCATTGATAGCGTCCTTGTTGCTAGGGGTTATTGAAACCTTTGGCACGATTTATCTGGACGATATCCTAGACAGAGATTCAATTGCTTTTGCCTTTCTGATTCTGGTGCTGATGATCCGTCCAAAAGGCATTTTTACAAAGGGATAATCACATGGC
>JALRFL010000172.1 GCA_023259875.1 Alphaproteobacteria bacterium | reverse complement strand
GCCCAAGCAAACCAGTCTGAATATGATAAGGTTTACCGTGCCGCGGTTGGCGTCGACGCCAATGGCGCGTCCGTATCGGATTCCAAAGATGTGTCCACCTATGCTCATATGTTTGGCTGCTGGGAAACGCTCCATATTGTCAAAGCCGGGATGGAAGCCTCTGGCTATCGCGGCACAGGTGACCGCACCAAGTTGATCGAAGCGGTGGAAGCCATGACGGATATGCCGCATTCTCATGCTCATCCGCAAGGCGCTAAACGCTTTAATGGCAAAACCCATCAGGTGTTTGGGCATCAATATATCACAAGGGTAACTAATGGACGGCTTGATCTCGCTCATACCACCTCCATTGAAGATACGCTGTATCCGGATGAAACGGATTACACAACACAATCTTTCTAATCCCTACAACCACCCTTCTCCGATGACTCGGGGAAGGGTATTTTTTTGACTTCTGATGGAATTAGCACCTTACCTTATTCTGGGATGTATCGAAGGTCTCGTTACCGCGGCGGTGCTTGCCTTGATGGCGGTTGGCCTTAGCCTTGTCTTTGGGGTTATGCGTGTTGTGAATGTTGCGCATGGTGAGTTTTTCATGCTGGGGGCGGTATTAGCATGGTTTGTCGCCGATCAGCTTGGTGGGCATCCAGCCATTGCCTTTCTGGCGGCGTTAATTATCGCCCCGTTATTGGTGGGAACGCTGGCCATGATCGCAGATATGACGATTCTGAAACGCGTCTCCTATGACCCTGAGCGCACGATTGTTGCGACGATTGGCTTGCTTTATATTATTCAGCAACTGACGCTAATGACTTATGGCTCAAACGCTAGACCCGTTGAACCGCCTTTTAATCAGCGCATTGCGATCCCTTGGTTTGAGTGGGTTGATGGTGGGCTTTCTCTTTACTGGCCATGGGGGCTTGGCACCACCAGTTATAAGCTCGCGGTCATTGGCTTTGCTATTATGCTCTTACTAGGCATCTGGGTGTTGATGACACGCACCCGCATTGGGTTAATTATGCGCGCAACCCAACTTGACCGTGATATCGCGCAAGCTTACGGCATCCATGTTGATCGGGTTTATGCAATGGTTTTTGGCCTTGGTGCCGCCCTTGCGGCCATGGCGGCGGTGCTGATTGTGCCTATTCAGCAGGCGCATTATTTGATGGGGCATGATCCGCTTTTGCTGTCATTTATCGTGGTGATCATCGGTGGGCTTGGCAGTCTTGTGGGCACTGTCATCGCGGCAGTGATGATAGGATTAAGTGATGGTTTGATTTCTGTTTTCTTCACCCCTACGCTTGCCAAAATTATTGCGACATTGATGGTAACTTTTGTTCTGATTTTCCGACCATCCGGATTGATGGGGAGCAAATAACCATGAGCGATAGCAAAAAATCCGTGATATTCCACTTGGGGTTTTTGGGGCTGTTGTTTTTGCTTCAGTTCCTTTTACCAGCATATCATCACGGCAATCTGGCTCGCATCATGGTGCTGGCTACTTATGCCATGGGTTATAATATTTTGTTTGGCTATACGGGTCTGCTTAGCCTTGGTCATGCCATGTTTTTTGCAGCAGGTATGTATGGCATGGGGCTTACCATGACGCATCTTGGTTGGACGGCTGGCCCGGCGATGGTGGCAGGATTTCTGGCAGGGGTATTGGTGTCTGCTGGTATTGGGTTTTTGGCGCTTCGCACCAGTGGTGTGTCGTTTATGATTGTCACCTTGATGTTTGCCCAAGCCGGTTTTCTGACCATCCTTTATTTTGGTGAATGGACACGCGGAGACGAAGGTTTTGTTATTCAACAGGCCGATCGGGTTTTTGCCGGGATAGACCTTAGCGACCCTACCAACCGTTATCTGGCGGCGTTGTTGCTGTTTGGTCTTTGTCTCATGCTGACCATCCGGTTGATGCAAAGCCGGTTTGGTCATGTCTTGATCGCCATCCGTGAAAACGAGGAGCGCACCCAAATGCTGGGTTATCATGTGCATCACCATAAATGGCTGGCCGTGATAGCATCAGGAACCATGGCGGCAGTGGCAGGGGCGGCATATGCGCTTTTGTTTGGGTACGCTGGGGCGACTTTCGCCTCGGTGCAGTATTCTATCTTTCCGCTTTTGTGGGTGCTGTTAGGCGGCGCAGGAACAGCGCTAGGACCATTCATTGGCACGCTGTTTATGTTCTATTTGATTGATTTATCAAGTTCTTTAACAACCGCCTATATGCTCATTGCCGGGGTGGCCTTAGTATTATTAACGCTGTTCTTGCCTCAGGGTCTGGTGGGTGAATGGCGCAGAAGGGTGATGCCATGGCTGACATGATCACCCCCCATATCGCCACCAAGGGGCTAAGCCGGAATTTTGGCGGTCTGATCGCCGTTAATGCCGTGGATTTTGAAGTGCCTAAAGGTGAAATCAGGGCCATTATCGGGCCTAACGGCGCAGGCAAATCCACTTTTGTTGGTATGCTATGCGGACGAATTGCCCCTAGTTCGGGTGAGATTATGTTCGCCGGTCAGAATATTACCGCTATGCCTGCCCATCGCCGGATACGGCTTGGCATGGCCTATACCTTTCAGATCACCTCAATCTTTGCGCGCCTCACCCTCAAAGAAAATGTGCGGCTTGCTACCTCTTGGCGTTGGAATGGCGATGAGACGGCCATTCAACACGCGACCCTCGCGGCGTTAGAACAGGTGGGTCTAGCCGACCGAATGAACCAGATTGCTGGTGATTTAAGTTATGGCCATCAACGCTTGCTTGAAATTGCTATGGGCATTAGCCAGCATCCCCAACTGCTCATCCTTGACGAACCGACCCAGGGTCTAGCTGATAGCGAGATCGCCAGTTTTGTTAAACTGATCCGTGATCTTGGTGGGGACATGACCATTTTGCTGATTGAACATAATATGAATGTTGTCATGGATACGGCAGATAAAATCACCGTGCTTAATCTGGGGTCAGAGCTTGCCACAGGGACGCCTCAAGATATTCGTGCCAATAAAGCGGTGCAAGCCGCTTATCTAGGAGAAACCCATGCTTGAGATGCGTTCAGTGTCTTCTGGCTACGATGGCGCACGCGTCTTACAAGATGTGTCGCTTAGCCTTTCCGCCGGTGAAATCGTATGTATTCTTGGGCGCAATGGCGCTGGTAAAACGACAATGATGAAAACCATCATGGGGCTAATTCGTGCGGATAAGGGGCAGATTCTCTTTCATGGCACAGATGTGTTAGAAGTACCCCCTCATCAGATCGCTGGTCTTGGGATTGGCTATATTCCACAAGGACGGCGGTTGTTTTCTGAGCTGACCGTCGCTGAAAATTTGGAAATCGGCTTAATGGCTGGTAGAAAAGGGGCGGCTACGCGCGATAAGGTTCTGAGCATGTTTCCGCGCCTAGCAGAAAGGCTTCACCAGAGGGCGAATACCCTGTCAGGCGGTGAGCAACAAATGCTGGCAACAGGCCGAGCCTTATGCCTTGAGCCGCAGATGCTGTTGCTGGATGAGCCTACCGAAGGGTTGCAGCCCTCTATGATCGCACTTATTCGTGATACGGTGGTGGCGCTAAAAGAAACGGGCGTTGGTATCCTCTTGGTGGAACAGCGTGTTGATGCGGTGCTTTCCATCGCGGATAAGGTGATGTTTCTTGAAAATGGCAAAAGCCAAGATATCATGCCTGCCAGCACGCTTCGCGAAAATCCGGATCTGCTTAAAACCTATATTGGCGTTTAGCCCGATCAGGTCAGTTTTTTCAGCAAATCCAAAAACACTTCCTTTTCTTTGTCGGATAGTGGCTCTAATGTCTCTTTTGTTACGGCGTGTGCCGCCATCACCACCTCATTATAAAGCTGTCGTCCGGCTGAAGTCGGCTTGAGAATTAAGCGGCGCAAATCAGATGATAACGGCTCAGAGGAAATCAATTCCCGTAATTTTAAGCGGTCAACCACCCCTTTAATCGTGGCGGCATCCATCGCGGTCAATCGGCCCAATTCGTTTTGTGAGGCTTGACCTAACTGGCATAATTTTGAAAGTGCCGAAAATTGGGTTGGCGTTAAATCCGGGATCAGTCGCGAGAAAAGCGACAAATGCCGTTGGCTGACGCCTCTAAGGATAAACCCAACTTGATCTTCAAGCACATAGTGCGTTTCCTCCAAAGGGCTTATCACATCATCTGAAAGGCGGTGATTATTATCACTGCTATTTAGGTTTAGGTTTTGCGGTTTTGGCATATTGATCTTCTTTATCCGTTGTTATGATCCCTTAATGATCTATCGGGATTATGCTGAGGATACACCGAATTGGATATTGACAGCGACAACTCCACATAGCAAATTAGTTTGTATGCTAACAATTAACATATCATGATTATGTCATCCAGTGCGAGTTATTATCGACCTCATCATATTGCCGATGCGCTAAATTGGTTAAGCCAAGAGGGCGGCATCATTGCGGCAGGATGTACTGATCTTTTGCCTTTGACAACCTCACCTGAACTTAGCGGAAAGGTGCTGGATGTGACCGCGATCAAAGATATGCGTGGCATCACCGATGAAGGGGATCACCGCCGGTTTGGCGGGGCGACAACATGGACAGACCTGATCCGTGCGGATTTACCGCCAGCTTATGATATGCTCAAACTGGCGGCGCGTGAGATTGGCTCTATTCAAATTCAAAACACTGGCACTATCGCTGGTAATATTTGTAACGCTTCGCCTGCCGCCGATAGTGTGCCGTGCCTTCTTAATCTCAATGCCAGCGTTGAATTAACCGCGCCCAAAGGCAAACGCGTTATCCCCCTTGATCAGTTCATCTTGGGCCCTCGCAAGACAACCCGCCAAGCGGATGAAATTGTCACAGCGCTAGTAGTGCCAAAGACAGCAGAAACCGGTTTCTCGTCTTTTCGCAAATTGGGGGCGCGAAAATATCTGATCATCTCTATTGCGATGTCGGCGGTACGGATTGTTGCAAGTGAGGGGAAAATTACCGAGGCGGCGATCAGTATCGGATCATGCAGTCCGGTGGCAAAACGCTTAACCAAAGCAGAAGCCGCGTTGAGCGGAACGGTCATCACCCCATCACTTCGCGCAGATCAGATGCTATCAAAAGCCGATATTACCTCAGTGATTTCACCGATTGATGACGCGCGTGGCACGGCAGATTACCGCATGGAAGCTGCCGCCGTCTTGGTGTTGGAGACAGTTGATCATTGCCTAGATCAGATAAGGGCATCAGCATGAGCGATCGCATTACCATTTCTGTTCATGTTAATGGCCAACCTGAACATATCACCTGCCGTGCTGGAACTCGGTTGAGTGAGGTGCTGCGCGAAGACCTTAAACTGACAGGCACAAAAATAGGGTGCAATGCTGGCGACTGCGGCGCGTGTACCGTGCTGGTAAATGATGAGCCGGTTTGCGCCTGTTTGATGACCGCGGCTAAAGCCGATGGTAGCACCATTGAAACCGTTGAAGGCTTGACCCAAGGGCAAGAGTTGTCCCTGTTACAACAGTCTTTCTTGCGGCATGGGGCGGCGCAATGCGGGATTTGCACCCCGGGGATGCTGATGGCGGCGCTGCCGCTTTTGCGTCGCAATTCTGCCCCCACAAGACAAGAGGTGGAGGATGCACTAGGCGGCGTGCTATGCCGTTGCACAGGGTATAGCAAGATTATTAATGCCGTTATGGACGCGGCAGAACCAAAAACCGCACACCCCCTGCCTGTGGCTGGTCAAGCCGTAGGCGCGAGGGTTGAACGCCTAGATGGGGTTCCTAAAGTCAATGGCAGCGAACACTTTGGCGCGGATGCGTGGCCTGATGATGCGCTTTATGTTAGAGCCATTCGCTCACCTTATCATTATGCGGATTTCAGCATTGGGGATGTGGCAAGCTGGGTGGAAAAAACAGATGGTGTTGACTATGTTTTTCTTGCCAAAGATATTGACGGCGATAATTGTTTTGGCGTTATACCGCCACTGGCCGACCAACCTGCGCTAGCAGAACACCAAGCGCGTTTTCGGGGTGAGGCTGTGGCCTTAATCGCTGGGAACGCTGATCTTATCCCTAGGCTTGATGTGTCTGATTTCCCGATCACATGGCATGAACGCCCTGCTATGCTGAATGTTGAGGCAGCAACCGCTGATGGTGCCCCTGATCTTCATCCTCATCGAAAAGGCAATATTTTGATTTCGGGGATTGTCAAACATGGCGATATCGAAACCGGTTTTGCCGAGGCGGATTATATTGCCGAAAGACAGTTTTCAACCGGTTATGTTGAACACGCCTATATAGAACCCGAAGCCGGCGCCGCATGGATGGAAGATGGCCCTGATGGCAAAAGGCTGGTCATTGCCGCCTGCACCCAAGCCCCTATCATGGATCGGGATGACACCGCCAAAGTGCTTGGCTTAGCTTTGGACAAATTGCGGATTATTCCTGTGGCCACTGGCGGCGGATTTGGCTCAAAGCTTGATGTTTCGGTTCAACCTTTGCTCGGATTGGTGACATTAAAAACCGGTAAGCCTTGCCGCATGGTATATAGCCGCCATGAATCCATGATCTCAACAACCAAACGCCATCCGGGGAAAATGCAGGCACGCGTTGGTGTGCGCGCCGATGGCCAAATCACGGCCATGTCTTTTCATGGGGATTTTAATACAGGGGCTTATGCCAGTTGGGGGCCAACCGTTGCTACCCGTGTTCCTATTCATGCCTCTGGTCCTTACCGCACCCCTCATTATCATGCGGTTGCTAATGCGGTGCATACAAATGGCCCTGTTTCAGGGGCTTTCCGAGGCTTCGGTGTTCCCCAATCCACCATTATTCAAGAAGCGCTTTATGATGATCTGGCCGATCAATGTGGCGTGGATCGGCTAGCTTTTCGGCGCAAAAATGCCCTTAAAGATGGCGATGTGACGGTATGCGGCCAAACGCTTAAGGGCGTTGGTATTGATGCCTGTCTGGCGGCGTTAGAGCCGTTTTGGAATCACCATTCAGCAGAAATTATCACCTTTAATCAAGCGAATAGCCGATACAAGCGCGGCATTGGCGTGTCTTCATGCTGGTACGGATGCGGCAACACCGCCTTACCCAACCCGTCAACGATCCGGCTTGGCGTGACTAGGGATGGGGTTCTGGTTCTGCATCAGGGGGCATCGGATATCGGCCAAGGCGCTAACACGGTCATCCCCCAAATCTGCGCGGATGCGCTTGGGGTGCCTTTGGCAGCGATCACCATGGTTAATGGGGATACAGCGCTGACACCAGATTGTGGGAAAACCTCTGCGTCGCGGCAGACTTTTATCACTGGCAAGGCGGCGATGTTGGCAGGTGAGGCGCTCCGTCAGCAAATTCTCCGGCTTGGCAATCTCGGTGATGATGCCACCATTGCATTGCATCAGGGCAAGATCACCGTCAGCAACGGCGATAAACAGCAAACCCTTGATTTAGGGGGGATGCCGATAAATGCCTATGGCTATGTCTTAATGGCCGAAGAAACCTATAATCCCCCAACCGAAGCATTGGATGAAAACGGTCAGGGTAAACCTTATGCGGTTTATGGTTTTGGCGCTCATGCCGCTGTGGTTGAGGTCGATACCCATCTAGGGGTTGTTAAAGTCACCCATATCTCCGCCGCGCATGATTTAGGCCGAGTGATTAACCCTATGCTAGCCGAAGGCCAAATTGATGGCGGTATTGCCCAAGGCCTTGGCATGGCCTTAATGGAAGAATATTTGCCCGGGCGTTCAGAAAATCTGCATGATTATTTGATCCCATCCATTGGCGATATGCCAGTGATTGAACATCATCTGATTGAGGTGACTGATCCCGAAGGACCAATGGGGGCGAAAGGGTTAGGCGAACATGTTCTGATTCCAACTGCCCCTGCCATCCTTAATGCTATTAGCCATGCCACAGGCGGCGCGAGGCTGACAGAAACGCCAGCAACACCGCACCGCGTGCTAGCCGCCATTATGGCAATGTCTTCACAAAACAAGGCCGCAGAATGACAACAAAAGCCGAAAAGATCCGTTGTGATGCTTGCCCTGTCATGTGCTATATCGCCGAGGGGCAATCCGGCGCGTGCGATCGCTATGCCAATCATGAGGGTCAGATCATTCGCCTTGATCCCCTGATGATCCTTGATCGCCGCATAAAGGCTGGCGATGCGATCAAACCCTTTCTTGGGGCAGACTGGGACGGCAGTATCGGTCACGATCATGAGGTGTTTGTGACCGCTATCGGTTCTGGGACGACTTATCCGGATTATAAACCTGCCCCGTTTATTGTTGGCAGACATATGGATGATGCTGATTTTGTCACCGTCGTTAGTGAGGCTATTTTTTCATATTGTGGGGTAAAAGTTAAAATTGATACCGACCGCCATCTTGGTCACGAAGGCGCGATTGTCCGCGCCAATGGTGAGGCAGTGGGATTGGTTATGACTAGTGAATATGGCTCACAAATGTTGTCATTGGGCGGTGTTGACCATCTGACCGGCGGAAGCAAAGCCGAGGGGCGCGTCACTTGCGATACGCTGATGAAACTGTGCAACAAAGAGGCGGTTGAACTTAGCATTGATGGAGGTTCGACCGTGGTTGTGCAAGCCGGGCAACCGCCCATCGTGGATAGCAAAAAAGAAGATCGGATGCGCGTCGGTTGCGGTTCTGCCACCATTGGAATGTTTGCCTCGCAATGGGTTGGTTTGGTTGATGAAGTGGTGGTGGTGGATGATCATATCACAGGTGTTGTATCAGAACATCAGGCCGGAAAAGTGCTTGATTGGCCAGATACCGGCATCACCATTAAGGGGCGTCGTTCCACCCCCGGGCGGTATTTTCAAGTGGCTGAACCCGGGCTGGGGTGGGGCGGAACAAATCTTGATGATCCTCTAAATATCCTTGGCGATTGGCGGTCAGCAAAAGGGGCAAAGCCCGGCTTAACGATCCTGATGGTATCCACCACAGGCGAACATTCCGCCTATTTTGTGCTGGATGAAGAATTAACCCCACAGCCCCAAGATATGCCTGCCGCGCTCAAAGCCAGTGTGGATTTAATCGCTGAAAATTGTGAACCTGCCCTCTGCACCGTCATGTTTATGGGTGGGGCTGGCGGCTCACTGCGTTCTGGGGTGACGAAAAACCCCATTAAACTCACACAATCGGTGCAATCCCGACACACCAAGGTGACTTGTGGCGGTGTCGATGCTTATGTCTGGCCCGGGGGCGGCATTACGGTGATGGTTGATGTATCCAAAATGCCGGATCAATCCTTTGGTTATGTGCCTACCCCTGCCCTAGTTGCACCGCTGGAGTTCACCGTCAGCAAAGAGGATTATATCGCCCTTGGCGGCCATGAGACGGCTATTCGTTCAATCAAAGACATTGTGAGCCAAGGGGGCGAGTACAGCAAGCAAAGCATTGCCAAACCGCCAGCGAATAAGGATCACAACGCCTGATAAAGGGCTTAGGGGCGCGGATAATGGCAGCATTACAACCTCAAGTGGCTTGGCTTCCCCCAGATCAGCGTCTGCATCTTTCCCATGGGCCAACAGATTTAATCATCAAGGCCGAAGGAAATGACGCCCAGCGTGCTTATCAACAAGCTATCACAGCTATGGATAACTTGCTCGAAGATATCGTCAAGGAATTACCAGATTTGCGGCTTCCGGCATCTGCTGACACGCGCTTTCACCATCCCGTCGCTAAGCGTATGCAACATGCCAGTCTTGGTTATGGCAATCAGTTTATCACCCCAATGGCGGCGGTCGCCGGCGCCATCGCCGATTATGTGCTGGATGCCATGGTCACAGGCAATGATGTGACAAAAGTTAGCGTCAATAATGGCGGTGATATTGCGTTTTGGTTAGCAAGAGATCAAAGCGTGACGGCGGTGCTGGCAGATATGAATGATGCCCGTATCCATATCCATTCCACGCACCCTTGGCGCGGTATGGCAACCTCAGGGCATGGCGGCAGAAGCCTATCGCTTGGTATCGCGGATGCCGTGACGGTGATTGCTGATCAGGCCAGCACTGCCGATGCCGCCGCGACAATGATTGCCAACGCTGTTCATTTGCCTCACCACCACCCTGAGGCAGATCGCATACACACCGCCCCTGCCCTTAGCCTTGATAGTGCAAGCGATCTTGGCAGTCGCCCAGTCACCACCCATGTCGGCGCCCTAAGCTCATCAGCTATTGCGCAAGCGCTTGACTCTGGTGAGATTGCGGCTCAGGCTATTCTTTCCCATAAGCCTATTGCCGGCGCGGTTATTCGCGTCAAAGATCACATCCGCATCGTTGGCTTTGAGTCCCATTCTGATATCATCATGTTGAAAGAGGAGAGCAAGATATGGTCGATTTCCCAATAAGAAAGACACAACTCTTTCTTGAAACTATCTATCACGAAGGCGGGCCAGCCCCAGAAACCCCGCGTCATCGGGCAGCCATGGTGGCGATTGTCAAAAACCCCTTTGCCGGAAGATATGAGGCTGATT
>JALRFL010000157.1 GCA_023259875.1 Alphaproteobacteria bacterium | reverse complement strand
CCGAACTGCGCGAGACTTAAGCTGTCGCTTCTTAGCTTCGCTTACCGGCGGCCGCGGCCTCATTGCCAAGAGAGGTATATTTCTCATGCAATTGTTGCGCGTTACCACGAAGGCGAACATCAGGGCCATTAGAATCAAGAGTGGTGTTGCGATTGATTTGGCCAAAGTTATTGCTTCTGCGGCCACCGCGACCACGCTGACGCGTGTTCTTTCCAGACTGTCTCATTAAAAATTACCTAAAATGATTAAACCTTCACCGACGAGAAGGCGGAAACGCCAAATCAGTTAATCGGGAATTAAGGGGCTATAAATAACCACTGGCAAGACCATAACGTATCCCTCTGTCAGTGATCAAGCATAATTTTCTATTTGTTTGGCTTATTTATTGCCATGACGCGCAATATGCCTGCCAGATCATGCCAAACCTCACCAACCGATAGCCCATGCGCATCAGCAAGCGCGGCAAGGTCGTGTTCCTGACCCTGCCCTATTTCTAGTAATGCTATTCCGTCTGGTGCCAATCTTTGGCGTATTCGTGGCATCAATTCTCGCCACGCCATCAGCCCATCCGCCCCGCCATCTAATGCCACGATCGGATCAAAGCAACGCACCTCGCGTGATAGGCTTTTGATTTCAAGCGAGGGAATATAAGGGGGATTGGCAAGAATGAGATCGGCTTGTTCTTGGGCAGCCAAGGCATCGCACCAGTTAGAGACCAACATTCTGACCCGGTCATCAAGATGATGGTGTCGGGCATTGGATTGCGCCACAGCGATAGCCTCCGCTTGCTGGTCAACGCCGGTGCCTTTGGCATCAGGGCATTCCGCCAGCACCGCCAATAAAAGGCAACCCGATCCTGTGCCATAATCCAGAATGTGCAGAGATTTTCCCGATCTCTGGCGGTATTTTTCTATCGCCGCGCTGACAAGGGTTTCGCTATCGGGGCGCGGATCAAGACAGGCAGGGCCAAGGGCAAAACGCATAGACCAGAACTCGCGCCAGCCCCGAATGCGCGATACAGGCTCTCCTGCCTCTCGCCGTGCCGCAAACGCATCAAGCCGCGCCATGGCCTCGTCATCAAGGGCAAAATCTTCATGGCCATAAACCGGACGATCCAGCCCCAATGCCAGCCCTGTTAAAACCCTTGCATCAAGCATAGGGGTTTCTACCCCTGATGCTTCTAGTCGCTGAGCCAGCGTAGCCATCACCTTTGCCAACAACCGCTTAACCGCCAGCCGCCAACGCCGCAGCCTGATCCTCAGAGATAAGCGCATTAACCATTTCATCCAGCGCTTCGCCAGCCAGAATCTTATCCAATTTATAAAGCGTGAGATTGATCCGGTGATCGGTAACCCGACCTTGGGGAAAGTTGTAGGTGCGTATCCGCTCTGAACGATCACCAGAGCCGACTTGGCCTTTGCGTGAGGCAGCGCGTTCAGCCTCCGCTTTGGCACGTTCCGCATCATAAATCCGTGCCCTTAAAATCTTCATCGCCTTTGCGCGGTTCTTATGCTGGGATTTTTCATCCTGTTGGCTGACCACAATACCGGTGGGAATATGGGTTATCCGCACCGCGGAATCCGTGGTGTTCACCGACTGCCCACCAGGGCCTGATGAACGAAACACATCTATTCTTAGGTCAGCCTCATTGATGGTGATATCCACATCTTCAACTTCTGGCAACACCGCCACAGTAGCGGCTGAGGTATGGATTCGCCCCCCGGCCTCGGTTTCTGGCACGCGCTGAACCCGATGAACGCCAGATTCAAACTTTAGGCTGGCAAACACATTTGTTCCGGTGATGCTGGCAGAAGCTTCTTTATAGCCGCCAATACCTGTTTCTGAGATTTCCATCACCTCAAACCGCCAACCCTGATTGGCGGCAAAACGCTGATACATACCAAACAAATCTGCGGCAAATAAAGCGGCTTCATCACCGCCAGTACCTGCCCTAACCTCTAGAATAGCGTTCCTTTCATCATCTTTATCCTTTGGCAAAAGCATGATTTTTAAATGATGTTCCGCTTCTTCCCTTGCCTTGCCAAGGGTCGAAATCTCATCTTCTGCCATGGCGATCATATCCGCGTCACCATCCGCTTCGTTCAGCAACGCTTCCGCTGAGGCCAGATTGCTGATAATGGTCTGCACTTTTTCGGCTTGTTCTGCCACAGGCCGAATATCTGACAGCTCTTTTGCCAGCGCGGTCATCTCATCGCTAGACATATGCGCAGAATTGTTAAGGCGGTCTTCAATTTCGCGGCGACGATCCAGAAGCCGAGACAGATTATCCTGAATGCTCATCGCTTATTGACCCTTATGTTGAGCAAGAAGTTGAGCAACAAGATCAGTCAGCGCTATTTCTGTCTGTTCGCCATCAGCCATGCTTCTTAATATCGCTACGCCGCGTGCCGCCTCATCATCCCCTAAAATAACCACTTGCCGTGCTGCAATGCGATCTGCACGCTTCATTTGCTTACCCAACTGGGGGGCGTAGCCTGTCTCAACGCGCATCCCTTCTTGCCGCAATGACACCGCAAGAGGAAATAATCTGGCCATGTGATCATCAGACATCCCGATCATCATCACATCTACCGCCGGAGCAGAAGGAACATCAGCCAGCATCGCCAGCCGTTCAATTCCAGCCGCCCAGCCAACTCCAGACACATCACCCCCACCAAGCATCGCCGCAAGACCATCATAACGCCCACCTGCCATGACCGTGCCTTGGGCACCAAGCGCATCGGTAATAAACTCAAAAGTGGTATGACCATAATAATCAAGCCCACGCACCAGACGCGGATTGATAATTGCTGGAATTTCAGCCGCATCCAGATAACGCCTGACGCTATCAAAATGCTGTTGAGAGGCGGTATTGAGGAAATGGTCCAGACGCGGCGCATCACCAAGCAACGCAATATCGCCTTCGTCCTTGCTGTCTAAGATACGCAGAGGGTTAAGATCAAGCCGACGCTGGCTGTCTTCGGATAATTGCCCTCGATAAGCGGAAAGATAATCCACTAACGCCTGCCGATAGGCCTGACGGCTTTCTGTATCACCAAGAGTGTTGATATTAAGGACGCATTTCTCTGCCACCCCTAATCCTGAAAGAACCATATGGCCCATGGCGATGACCTCTGCATCACCAACCGCACCAGGCACACCCATCAATTCCACCCCAATCTGATGAAATTGCCGCATTCTTCCTTTTTGTGGACGCTCATAGCGAAACATGGGGCCGGCATAGAAAAATTTTTGCGGCAATGTCTGGGTCAGACCTGCGCTGATCAATGCACGCACCGCGCCTGCCGTACCTTCTGGGCGAAGCGTTAAAGCCTCACCACCGCGATCCGTAAAGGAATAGGTTTCCTTTGACACCACATCACTGGTTTCCCCTAAAGGCCGGGCAAATACCTCTGTGAATTCAAAAATCGGAGTGGCCATTTCTTCATAGCCAAAGCTAAGACAAATGATCTTGGCGGTATCCACAACATGGCGATGGCCAGCCATATCCTCTGGCAGCAAATCCGATGTTCCGCGCGGTGATTGTAATTTTGCCATGCGCCTCTGCCTTTCCTAGTTTTTCTTTTCTTGTTCTTCGCGTTGCTTTAGCAGAAGCGCGGCCCGTTCTTCAACCAATGTGACGACATGATCCACCAGATCACCGTTTTGGAGTCTGTGATTAGCAACGCCAGAGATATAAATCTGATGCGTATCTTTGCCACCACCAGTAAGCCCGATATCCGTCATCCTTGCCTCACCCGGGCCATTCACAACACAGCCAATGATGGACACGGTAATCGCCTCATTGATATGTTCCAGCCGGTCTTCAATTTGACGAACGCTTTCAATCACATCAAATTGCTGGCGCGAACAAGACGGACAAGAGATTACCGTCACGCCGCGATGCCGCAGGCCAAGGGATTTGAGCAATTCAAATCCCACCTTAACCTCTTCAACCGGGTCGGCGGACAGCGATACCCGCAAGGTGTCACCAATTCCAGCCCACAGCAAATTGCCCAGACCAATAGCAGATTTCACCGTCCCGGAACGCAAGCCCCCTGCCTCGGTGATGCCAATATGAAGCGGACAGTCTATGGCATCAGCCAAGCCATGATAAGCGGCCACAGCAAGAAACACATCTGATGCTTTAACGGAAATCTTGAACTCGTGAAAATCATGCTCTTGCAACAGGCTGGCATGATAAAGCGCAGATTCCACCAACGCATCTGGACAAGGCTCACCGTATTTTTCAAGAAGATTTCTTTCCAATGAGCCGCCATTAACCCCTATGCGCATAGAACAGCCATGATCACGCGCGGCGCGTACCACTTCGGATACCCGATCAGCGGATCCAATATTACCGGGATTAATTCTAAGACACGCGGCCCCTGCTTTGGCGGCTTCAATTGCGCGGCGGTAATGAAAATGAATATCTGCGATAATAGGAACCGGGCTTTCTTTGGTAATGGTTTTGAGCGCGGCAGTGCTATCTTCATCTGGGCAAGACACTCTGACCAAATCTGCGCCAGCATCAGCTGCCCTTCGGATTTGTTTCAGTGTTGCCACCACATCCGCCGTAGATGTGTTGGTCATCGTCTGGACAGATATTGGGGCATCACCACCAACTGGCACATCACCTACCATAATTTGGCGTGATTTGCGGCGTTGGATATCGCGATAAGGGCGATAATTTGTCATCTGTCTGTCTTTCCGATGCTAGCCATGCCTAACTTCATCATCAGGCGATTGCCTGTCTGATGAAGACACAGCATTCTGGCAACTAATCTTCTAAAAGAGATTGATCAATAGCCTTCATTTGAAGAATGTCGCCGTTATTGCCTAGGGATTTCCATGAGGCATCATCCCCCTGATAACCAATCAGAAGCCCTCCGGCGTTCCCTGTTGTTAGGGTATAGACGCCATCATTAGGAATGGTGATCATCTCGTCAACCAATAACAATTTGGCCACGACGGTTTCCTCTGCTTCTGTCTTGAGTTCAACCCAAGTGCTGCTAGTGGCCTTGATCACCATCTGAGACGGCTTAGCGTCACTAACCGTTGCGTCAACAGAAGCCGAAGTCGCGCTTTCGGCGGCGCTTTCATTTGCGGTTTCCGAAACCTTTGCCGTGGTTTCTGCAGGGTCTTGTGTTGCGGTTTCTGCCACTGTTTCAGGCACCGTTTCAGGCAAAGGTTCGGGGATGATGGTTACCCCTTCAGTGACCTCATCGGTGTCTGATGACAACGTTGGGTCCGATGGGTTGGTTTGTGTGCTTTCTTCTACGGATAAAAATCCAGAAGTGGAAATCGTCTCACTACGCAACAGATACCACCCCATGTAAGCTAGGATCACAACAACCACGCCTATCATGACATAACGCGCGCGATAATCTGGCTTCTGAACACCGCCGCCGACCACATGGAATTCCGGCTTAAGGTCGGATTCGTCTAAAGCCTCCATGATCTGATGACACAGATCATCCGCGTTAAGTTTTAACAATTTGGCATAAGACCTGACAAAGCCAAGCAAATAGGTTGTTCCGGGCAAACGGTCACGATCGCCCGTTTCAATATGTTCAAGATGACGAACAGAAATCCGTAACTGAGAAGAAACATCCTCAAGACTGAGACCTGCTTTTTCACGCGACACCCTTAGCTCGTCGCCAATACGAGCAAATTGGCTTGTGGCAGGAACATTCTCACTCATCTAACACCATCTCCCCTAATCGCCGTTAAATTAACGATTTATGCGGCAAAGGTCAAACTTATCCTCTTGGTCAAGTCGTGGCCAAATTTAGTGATAAACATCAATCCACATCAAGACCAAACGCTGTGTGCAAGCTTCGCACCGCCAGTTCCTTATAGGCCGAGGCAATGAGAACACTAATTTTAATCTCTGAGGTGGAGATAACCTCAATATTTATGCCTTTTTCGGCGAGGGTGGCGAACATAGTTTTAGCGACCCCAGGCTGGCTTCGCATAGCCACCCCAACAACCGACACCTTACATACATCTGCCGAGGTGATGATATCCTGATACCGCAAGGCATCACCAATATCAGCAATGACCTTTTGGCTTCGTTCCAATTCACTTCCAGGAACAGAAAAAGTGATATCCGTTTTCCCCGGCGCGCTTGCGGCAGTTTGAACAATCATATCCACATTGATATTGGCATCTGCCAATGCGCCAAACAATGTTGCCGCAACACCCGGGGCATCTTCAATAGCCACCAATGTCACCTTGGCTTCGTCAACGCTGAAGGCAATACCATTGACTTTATTTTTTTCCATATCTGGCTTCTCCTCAATAACCATGGTCCCGGGAAGGTCTTCAAAACTCGACAACACCTGAAGCTTAACACCATGGCGCATCGCCATCGCCACAGACCTTGTTTGCAACACTTTTGCCCCGCCTGATGCCAATTCCAGCATCTCTTCAAAAGTAATAACATCCAACTTGCGGGCCTTGGGGACAACTCTGGGATCACAAGTATAGACCCCATCAACATCGGTCAAAATATCACAGCGGTCCGCGTCTAAAGCCGCGGCAAGAGCCACCGCAGAAGTATCCGAGCCGCCTCGGCCAAGTGTGGAAATGCGTTGATTTGGGCCTACCCCTTGAAACCCGGCTACAACGGCAACTTGGCCTTGTTCTAGACGGGCTATGAGGTTTTCCGTTTCAATCCTCTCAATCCGTGCTGAGCCATGGGTATCATCTGAATAGATAGGTACCTGCCACCCAAGCCATGACCGCGCATCAACCCCAATATTCTGTAAGGCAATAGCCAGCAAACCAACGGTGATTTGCTCACCTGCCGCCACCACCGTGTCATATTCACGCGCATCGTGAAGAATGCCGCATTCTTTTGTCCATGCGACAAGCTGATTTGTTGTTCCTGCCATGGCGGATACCACCACCGCCACTTGATGGCCTTGTTCCACCGTGGCCTTTACTTTTTCAGCCACAATTTTAATGCGCTCAACCGTGCCTACGGAAGTGCCGCCAAATTTCTGTACAATTCGTGCCATCTTGATATAACCTCGACGAAACGCCCGTGATACGCTCGGGCTGATGATATCTGCCTATTTAGGTGATATTTCTGCTTTTCAATAGACGGAAACGCCATCTACGGCAAGCAAGGGTTTCAAAAGCTATGGAAAATGCGAAAAAAAATTACGCTGATCAGACAACAGATAGCGAAGAAATTCGGCATTTTGATACCATCGGTGGCGATTGGTGGGATGAACAAGGCACTTTTCGCGCCTTGCATCGTCTGACCCCGACACGGGTTCGCTATATTCGCCAACATATCGCCCGTTTTCGGGGAAATACCCACTCAACTCCATCTGCGGCGCTACCGCTTTCGGGCATCAAAGCGGTTGATATCGGCTGTGGTGGGGGATTGCTGGCTGAACCTCTGGCTAGACTTGGCGCCGAGGTTACCGGCATTGATATGAGCACAGTGGCCATTGCCGCGGCCAAGGATCATGCTCATAGCATGGGGCTTGATATTCGGTATCTTCATACTAGTGCCGAACAACTTGCCGCAGAAGGCACAGGATATGATCTGGTGATCGCATCCGAGGTGATTGAACATGTTTCTGATAGGGTGGCATTTTTATCCGCCATGGCGGCGCTAGGCAGAGGCGGAAAATTGCCAGCGATTGCGGTAATCACCACCATCAGCCGCAATGTGATAGCAACCGCTTTGGCAAAATATGCCGCTGAGTATCTGTTGCGGCTGGCGCCGCCGGGAACCCATGAGGCGTCTAAGTTTGTTTCACCCCAAACCTTGCGCGCCGAAGCAAAGGCGGCAGGGATACATCTTGATGATATCACAGGCATTAGGCCAAGCATAAGAGAGGGTTTTGCCCTTGGTGGGCCGCCAATTATTAATTACGCGGCGGCCGGCTTAATTCATCAGGACATATAATTTAGCCCTGATCACACGGCTCTAATGGTCTTTGGGCAAATTGGGGAGTGGAAATACCGTGATGCCTTCATCCAACAGGTCTTCCACATCTTCTTTGCTGGCATTTCCGTAAATGCCGCGATCTTCTTCATCCCCATGATGAATGCGTCTGGCGGTTTCGGCAAAGGCATCACCAACATTATCAAAACTCGATTCAACCTGTTTTTTTAAGGCTCGCATCTGTGCCATTAGCTCGGCAGTTTTTTCTGCCATGTCTTGCTGATTAATCGTGGGGGCCGCGACCTCATTTTTACGATTTGGTGATGGGGCGATATCGCGTTTCTTGTTGCCTTTGACCCCCAGATTAGGGGCCATCAAGCCCTTGGTGATAGAGGTATCATCGCATAACGCGCAAGAAATCAGACCTGCCGCTAACTGGCGGTCATATTCGGCAGAGGAGCCAAACCATGCCTCAAACTCATGCCCTTTTCCACATCGCAAGGTAAAATTGATCATGCCAGATATATATTTAGCCTGCTCACCAGTTTCAAGAGGATTTACCAAGTTAAGTGGCCAGAAGCCACGATAGAAAACCCCAACATCAACCTTAAAGCGCACCGTGGCAATGCTTGAATTTCTTGCCTGATCCGCATGGGCAAGGCGCATTACGAGGGGTTTTTTGGGATAACGCATTGGCCAATGCCGCACGCTTTGCTTGGCTGTCCCCAGCCCCTGATGAGGTATCCGCAGGCTGACCCCCGTTTTGATTGCCCTCTGTCCCTTCATCCGCTTGACGGAAAGTGATATGAGCCATCACCGAGGTGATGGTGCGTCTTAGGTTATCCAGCATATGCTGAAACAGCATAAACGCCTCACGCTTATATTCATCAAGCGGATTTTTCTGGGCATAAGCCCTTAACGAAATGCTCTGCTTCATTTGATCAAGGGCAAGAAGATGTTCTTTCCACGTTTGGTCTAGCACCTGAAGCAAGAGTGATTTTTCCGCGCGGCGCATAATTTCCGGTCCTACGGAAGCGGTTTTTTCTGCCTGACGGTGATCTGCCATTTTTGTGATCCGTTCCAAAATGGCATCATGATCCATGCCGTCTTCGGCCATCCACTCATCAGCAGGAACATCAAGCCCCAGATAACGCGCCGCACCCTCTTTCAGACTCTCTGCGTTCCAGCTATCGTGATAAGTGCCTGCTGGAATGGCCTCGCTCATCACATCCGCAATGACATCTTGGCGCATATCCTGAATGGTTTCGGCAACATCATCAGCGTCCATGATTTCACGCCGTTGTTCAAAGATCACCTTGCGCTGATCATTCATGACATCGTCAAATTTGAGAAGTTGTTTCCTGATCTCAAAGTTTCTGGCTTCAACCTTGGACTGTGCTTTTTCAATCGCCTTGTTAATCCATGGATGGATAATGGCCTCACCTTTTTCTAACCCCAAACGCCCCAAAATAGAATCCAAGCGTTCAGAGCCAAAGATACGCATCAAGTCATCTTGGAGCGAAAGAAAGAACTTTGACGCCCCGGGGTCACCTTGTCGCCCTGAGCGTCCTCGTAACTGGTTATCGATACGCCGGGATTCGTGGCGTTCCGTGCCAATGACATAAAGTCCACCAGCAGCCAGTGCCTTAGCTTTGGCCTCTTCGACCTCTTTGGTGATTGCTTTTTGGGCGGCTTTATCCCCTTCAGCTTCGGCAAGCCTTGCGTCAAGATTACCGCCAAGCTGAATATCTGTTCCGCGCCCAGCCATATTGGTGGCAATCGTCACGCTTCCGGGGACGCCAGCATCTGCAATGATTTTGGCTTCTTGTTCATGAAATTTGGCGTTTAGCACCTGATGTGGAATATTCAGTTTTTTTAATTCTGCTGATAGCAATTCTGATTTTTCAATGCTCACCGTGCCAACTAGCACCGGTTGACCCCGATCACGGCAATCAACAATTTGTGCGATCACCGATTGATCGCGTTCTTCACTGCTGCGATAAACCTCATCATGGTGATCTGTTCTGGTCACGGTTTTATTGGTTGGGATGGCAACGACCGAAAGATTATAGATTTCCGAAAACTCGCCTGCCTCGGTCATGGCTGTTCCCGTCATCCCAGAAAGCTTGGCGTAAAGCCGGAACAAATTCTGATATGTAATTGAGGCCAGCGTTTGGTTTTCAGGCATCACCTCAACGCCTTCTTTGGCCTCAAGCGCCTGATGAAGACCATCACTAAATCGGCGGCCATCCATTGCCCGGCCAGTGAACTCATCAATGATTAGGATTTTTTGTTGGCGCACCATGTAATGAGTATCGCGCTGAAACAAATGATGTGCCCGAAGCCCCATATTGATATGGTGCAAAAGGGCAATATTCTCAGCATCAAAGAGAGAGCCTGATGTGATAAGCCCGGCCTCTGTCAGAATATGTTCAACATGTTCAGTCCCGCTATCCGTCAGAGTAATGTTGCGCTGTTTTTCATCCAGATCAAAATCTTCTGCTTTAAGCAGAGGGATCAGTTTATTAACCGCAACATAAAGGTCTGATGAGGTTTCAGCCTGACCAGAAATAACAAGCGGCGTGCGCGCTTCGTCAATGAGGATTGAGTCCACTTCATCAACAATCGCGAAATAGGGATCACGCTGAACCATATCTTCGAGACGAAATTTCATATTGTCGCGCAGATAATCAAAACCGATCTCATTATTGGTAGCATAGGTGACATCCGCGGCATAGGCAGCGCGGCGTTCATCATCATTTAGCCCAGCTTTAATACAGCCCACGGTAAGGCCAAGAAACTCATAGATTTGCCCCATCCAGGTGCTATCGCGTTCCGCCAGATAGTCATTCACGGTAACCACATGAACGCCTTTGCCCGGCAAAGCGTTCAAATAGGCCGCTAATGTCGCCACCAGCGTTTTACCCTCACCTGTTTTCATTTCGGTGATTTTGCCGTCATGCAGAACCACGCCGCCCATCAGCTGAACATCAAAATGCCGTTGGCCAATGGTACGCGTTGCCGCCTCTCTTACTGCGGCAAAGGCCTCTGGCAGAATAGCGTCTAGGGTTTCTCCGTTTTTGAGACGGTCCCGAAAGACCTCGGTTTGCTCTCTTAAAGCGTTGTCATCAAGAGCCTGCATCTTCGGTTCGAGACCATTAATGGTATCAACCAGAGGCTGCATCCCTTTTAAAAGGCGATCATTTGAGGTGCCGAACAGGGCTTTTGCGAGAGAAGAAAACATCAGATTAATTCTTATATAAGGATTCAAAACCTAGCATCAATACCTTTAACCCAATAGGGGTAGACCCTGCGATTGTCAATCACCGATACCAAAGATGGTCATCAAGCAAAGGATGGACAGTTGCGACAAAAGCCAGAGCGTGTTAGCGGTATGATTATGGTCAGGTGGCTTTTGCTTGGCTGAACATTGGCTAAGCATGATGCCAAACGACATATCTTAAAGGAGCTTTTCCATGACAACCCTTTCTTTCCCATTCAGATGGATATCATCAGGCTTTGCGTGTTTTGCCCTGACCGTAGGCATGATGACTATGACGGTGTCGTCAGGATGGGGACAAAGTGATGATGCCAGGAAAGAAATGTCAAAGGTTATCGCCACTATTGATGGTGATGATGTTACCCTTAATCTGGTGATGGCACTGATTAGCCAGTTGCCACAGCAATATCAAGGTCAGCCGTTTGACCGGCTTTATGACCCCATTCTTGATGATATTATTGATACGCGGCTGGCCGCCGCAGAGGCCCAACGCAGTGGTATTGCTGATGATCCATTGATCAAAGAACTTGCCCAGCGTGCCTATGATCGAGTGATGGCTGAAGCGTGGCTCAACCTTGAGGTTCAGAGCCGTATCACAGATGATATGATCGAAGCGCGTTATCATGACATCGCCGCAGACGAGGATGGCCGCACCGAAATCCGAGCCAGACATATTCTGGTTAACACCGAGGCCGAAGCCAAGGATATTATCCGCCGCCTCAATGAAGGCGAAAGTTTTGAGGAATTAGCAAAAACGCTTTCCATTGGCCCTTCTGGCCCGAATGGTGGTGATTTGGGCTATTTTCAGCGCGGCGATATGGTGCCTAGCTTTGCTGATGCCAGTTTTGCGCTTGAGGTTGGGGGTGTTTCGGACAAACCGGTTCAAACTAATTTTGGCTGGCATGTGATCAAAACCGAAGATCGCCGCGTTATCCCAATGCCACCCCTTGCAGAGATTGGTGAACAACTTGGTCAAGCGATGGCCTCAGAATTGGCCACGCAAATCGCAGATGAGCTTTATGAAAAGGCGAAAATCCGGCGACTTGATCTTGATCAAGTGTTATCCTCACAGTAATTTCCTCCTGTAAGGACGATTGCGATGCAGAAATCACCATTAGCACCCACCTCTCCTGCTGATCTTTTGGCTGTTCCCGGCCTTCGTCTTGCCACGGGTCATAGCGGCATCAAATATAAAAACCGTGATGACCTGATGCTGATGTGTTTTGATCATCCGGTTGCGGTTGGGGCGGTCATGACACGCTCACGCACGGCCTCTGCGCCGGTAGATTGGTGCCGCCAAGTGATCCATCAGGGCGGAATGGCAACGGCTATCCTTTGCAATGCCGGTAATGCCAATGCCTTTACCGGGGCGGCAGGTCATGACGCCGTGCGCCGCTGTGCTGATGCTGTGGCAGGCGCAATGGGCACAGACCCTCAGACCATTATGCTGGCCTCCACTGGTGTGATTGGCGAGGTGTTGCCAGATGATAAAATCATCCCTCATCTTGCCCCGATGGTTGCCGCCGCTAACCCCGATGTTAGCAACTGGCACGCCGCCGCCGATGCTATTCGTACCACCGACACCTTTGCCAAAGCGGCTAGCCGCAAAACCCGTATTGGGGATACTGATATCACCATCACAGGCATTGCCAAAGGATCGGGGATGATCGCGCCGGACATGGCAACTATGCTTGGTTTTCTGGCAACCGATGCGGATTTGCCGCCTAAGGTTTTGCAAGATGTGCTTGTGCGCGTTAATGAGGAAAGCTTTAACGCCATCACCGTAGATGGCGATACCTCAACCAGCGATACGGTTATTCTGGCTGCAACTGGCGCGGCAGAACACATTGCTATCACTTCGGCAGACGATGCGCATCTTTCAGATTTTGTTCATGCTCTGCGCGAGGTGATGACAGAACTGGCCATCTTGATTGTTAAGGATGGCGAGGGGGCCAGCAAGCTTATCACCGTTCAGGTTCATGGGGCAGAAAATGACGCCGCCGCCCGTCGTATTGCTTTTGCTATTGGCAATTCGCCATTGGTCAAAACCGCTATTGCTGGCGAGGATGCTAATTGGGGGCGTATTGTGATGGCGGTTGGCAAATCCGGTGAAATGGTGGATCGCGACCAACTGGATATTTCCATTGGGGGAATTCTTATCACCAGCAATGGGATGCGCCGACCAGATTATGATGAAACCGAGGTCACTGCCCATATGAAAGGTGATCAGATTACCATTCAGGTCAATATCAATATCGGATCTGGTCAGGCCACGATCTGGACCTGTGATTTGACCCAGCAATATATCATTATCAACGCGGATTACCGAAGCTAATGGGTGATGCCAGCCCCAAACCGCGCTTATTGGTGAGTGCCGTAGCCTTAATTGATGCTGATGGACGCGTGCTTTTAGCCCAGCGTCCCGAAGGCAAAGCCATGGCCGGATTGTGGGAGTTTCCGGGGGGAAAAATTGAGGCTGATGAAACCCCGGAAGACGCCCTTATCAGGGAATTGCATGAAGAATTAGGGATTAGCACCGTCACCTCATGCTTGGCGCCTTTAGCCTTTGCAAGCCATGATTATCCCGACAACCATCTCATCCTATTGCTTTATGCCTGCCGCCGCTGGCAGGGTGAGCCAGTGCATCAGGAAGGCGGACAAGTGGCTTGGGTGAGAGCCCCGCGTTTACGCGATTATCCTATGCCCCCTGCTGATCTACCCTTGATTTCCATGTTGCAAGACTGGCTCTAGGTTTTGTTATTTTCATTATCGTGACCGGTTGTTAGAAAATCCGCCAGATTGTGCTGAGCAGAGCCGGGTTTTAAGGGTTTTTGCTGGGCTGGTGATGGTGTCCATGCGGTTAGGGTAATAATCTCAATTTCAGCACTAACCCGTCCGTCATCACTGCCATAACGCTGTTGATATAAAGACGCCGCCTGCATGATGGTTTCTTTGCGTGTGAAATGCTTAATCCTGCCATCTATGGCATTAGCTTCGCCCATTTGCCGCAATTCTCGCATCATCTGAAGTGGATTATCCCAAGTGATGGTGAGGGTATCGCTGTCTGCCACTGGCAAGGCAAAGCCAGCACGCCCCAATAATCCGCCAAGATCACGAATATCCCCCATAGGCAGAACCCGTGGCGATAATCCTCCAGCCGTACGGCTTTCAGCTTCAGCCAAACAAGAACGAAGCCCCGAAAGGCTAGCCCCGCCAGCCATGGCAATTAACAATAGCCCATCAGGTTTCAGCCACCGGCGCATCCGCAAAAGCAAGCCCGGCAAATCATTCACCCAATGTAGCGAAAACCCTGACACGACCGCATCGAAGGCGGCCTCAGCAAAATGGCTATTTTCATAATCCATCACTAAGGGGCTAAGACCTTTGTCCATCTGTTGCGCCATGGCCGGAGATGGGTCCATGCTAATCAGCTTATCCACCTTACCTGTGGCAAGAAAAGCCTTACCCACTTCACCATGATGCGCTCCCATATCAAGCACCAATGGAAAGCGTTGCCGCATGACTTCAAGCCGGTCTACCAGCCGTTCCACCACCGCGTCTTTGATGTAATTCACTTGCCCAAAATTAGCCGCCGCGCGATCACGGTTATGGCGATGCGCGATGGGATCAATCACTTTTGGCGGCGTGTTTGTCGTGCTGGTCTTTGTCATGGTCATGACGATATAGGATCAGGCCGGAATTGAAAACACCTCCGCGTTAGGATTTTGTTAATCTTAGCGTGTCATAATGACCAGCATGATGTCATGGCAATATATGATCAGAAGCATTGGCAATATGATCATTCCGCCGCAATGTCCCAGTTGTCATGAGCTGGTCAGTAGCGATGGGATGTGTGGTGAATGCTGGGCTCGCCTCAAGACCATCACGCCCCCGGCCTGTGTGCAATGTGGGCGTGGTTTTGATTTTGACGCAGGCGTGGCGCGCTGTGGCCGTTGCCTCACCCAGCCGCCAGATTTTGATCGTGGCATCGCGGCTGTCCGTTACAACGCCATGTCAAAGCGTTTAATCCTAGGTCTGAAATATGGTGGCCGTCATGATATGACGCCTATTCTGGGGCGCATGATGGCAAATCAAGGGGCATCATTGCTGCATCAGGCAGACTGGATTGTTCCTTTGCCTCTGCATTGGACGCGCCATTATAGCCGCGGCTATAACCAATCTACTGAACTGGCAAGGGCGGCCATGAAAGCGGCAGGGGTGTCCCCTAAAATATATCGTCCTGATCTGATTAAGCGATCAAAGCGAACCGAGAATCAAGGCCATAAAACCCGACAGCAACGGCGGCAAAATATGCGCGGTGCCTTTCGCTTATGCAAAAATAAAGATGTCGTGAAAGGCGCATCCATTTTGATAATTGATGATGTTTTGACCACGGGGGCTAGCCTGTCTTCCGCCGCTCGTTGCCTCAAAGCTGGCGGCGCAAAACATGTTGCTGTTCTGGTGGTGGCAAGAGTAGGGTAGAAAAAGGAGGCTTTAGCCATGACCATATCTGAAACCCGTTCTCTTTGCGTCGCCAATTGCCAATACACCGCCCTTGCTGATGAACGCGCCACGCTTGATCAGGTTTTGCCCATGATCGCTGAAGCGGCTCAAAAAGGGGCAGAAATGATTTGTCTGCCCGAATGTGCAACACGGATTGAACCGGATCGCCAAAGCCTCCTCACAAATAGTGAAACCGAAACCGAAAGCCAAAGCCTTAAGGCCTTGCAACACGCCGCAAAAACGCATGGATGCTGGTTAATGGTGGGATCACTCATGTTGCGCGCTCAAGATCATCATGACCGCATGGTCAATCGCTGTTTTCTGATCCAGCCTGACGGTCAGATTCGCGCCCGTTATGACAAGATTCACATGTTTGATGTTGAGGTAAATGATGGACAGAAATATCGTGAATCCCACAGCTTTGATCGTGGCCATCAGGCGGTGTTGGTCGATATGGGCGGCTGGCGGCTAGGCTTAACCATTTGTTATGACCTGCGGTTTCCGCATCTTTATCGTCAATTGGCCAAGGCAGGGGCAGATATCATCACCATTCCTGCCGCCTTTACCCGAGTAACGGGTGAGGCCCATTGGCATCCGCTTATGCGCGCGCGTGCCATTGAAAATGGGGTCTTTATTGTCAGCCCAGCGCAATGCGGAACCCATGCTGGTGGCCGCCAGACTTATGGTCACGCGCTGATGGTTGATCCTTGGGGCAGGGTGCTTAATGACGCTGGCGATAGCCAAGCGATCACCATTGCCACACTAGATTTTGCCGCCGTAAAGAAAGCCCGTGCCGCCATCCCATCATTGGGTAATTCCGCGGCAGATACCATTGATCTAAAGGTTTTCTGATCCGAATTTTAGGTATTTTTTCCGCCGTTCAGCGATAAGTGCCTTAGGCTTCATGCCCTCAACCGCTTCTAATTCTTTGGCAATGACATCGCCAAGATTAGCGATAGCGGTATCCGGATCACGATGCGCCGCCCCTAATGGTTCGGGCACAATGGCATCAATCACACCAAGCTGTTTCATATCTTGCGCGGTCAATTTCAAAGCCTGTGAGGCCTCTTTCGCGTGATCCGAACTGCGCCACAGAATTGAGGCGCATCCCTCAGGCGAGATGACCGAATACACCGCGTGTTCAAACATAATAACGCGATTACCAGTGGCAAGCGCGATAGCACCACCAGAGCCGCCCTCACCAATAATGGCAGAAATCAACGGCGTTTGAAGATTGAGACACGCCTGAATAGACCGCGCGATAGCCTCTGCTTGACCGCGTTCTTCTGCGCCGCGCCCCGGATACGCGCCTGCGGTATCAACCAGTGATATCACCGGCAGACCAAATCGACCAGCCAATTCCATCAACCGTCTGGCTTTGCGATAGCCTTCTGGGCGCACCATGCCAAAATTGCGCTTGATCCTGTCTTCGGTGTTATGCCCTTTTTCCGTGGCAATAACCGCCACGGGACGCCCTCGAAACCGTGCCATTCCTGTCAACAGGGCGTGATCTTCACGATAATTACGATCCCCTGCCATAGGAATAAAATCTGTGAACAGTTCCGCGATAATAGTTGCCGCTTTAGGCCGGTCAGGATGGCGCGCCACTTGAACCTTTTCCCATGGGCCAAGCCGCGCATACGCTTGGGTAAGCTCTTTGGTAATTTTTTGTTGCAGGCGCCCAACCTCATCAGCGATGTTGATATCACCCTCGGTCGATAAATGCCGCAATTCTTCTATCTTGCCCTCAAGAACAGCGATAGGTTTTTCAAAATCCAGAAATTGGCGCATGGTCATTTTCCCTAAATCCAATATCAACTATACTCAGATCACGACTCATCGGCAAGTGGATGCGCATCTCTCACTAAACCCATCAAACGGTTATCTTGGGTTTTGGTATAGATTTCCGTGGTGGAAATATCAGCGTGTCCTAACAGCATCTGAAGCGAACGCAGATCAGCCCCCCGGTTTAACATATGCGTTGCAAAGGAATGCCGCAGAATATGTGGGCTGACTTTATCTGCATCCACGCCGGCGCGATGGGCTAAATCTTTCAAAAGCTGATGGACTTTCTGTCGGCTAATCGGGGCATCACCTTTTCCCGGAAACAGCCAAGGCGAGATGACGGCGACGGGCAAAGCCTCACGTATCGTAAGCCATGCTTCAGCGGCGTTTAGCGCAGCATCAGTTAACGCAACCATGCGTTCTTTGTTTCCCTTGCCGGTAATGATGAGGGTCTGGCGTCTTTGCGCAAATGGGCTCACCTCTAGGCGGATCATTTCACTGACGCGTAACCCCGTAGCATAAAGAATCTCAATGATAGCCAGTAGCATCACGCCCTCTGGGCTTTTATCCTCTTCAGAGGTTGAGATGAGCTTCAGCATGTCTTCTTCGCTGAGGCTTTTCGGCAGGCGCGAGGGCAAAGTTGGACGATCCAGATATTGCGCTGGGTTGTCCTGACGCCACGCTTCTGCTGTGGCAAAGGCCATCATGCCTTTTATCGCGCTTATTCGTCTTGCCTGTGATGTTGCCACCAAATGGCCAGCCCATATCGGCATGCTGGCGCGCAACTCATCCGCGGTCACATCATAAAAACTGCAGCCACGATTTTCCAAGGCTCTAGCAACAGCAAGCAAATCCGCTTCATAAGACAACGCCGTATTTGCAGCGATTTGTTTTTCGGCTTTCAAAGCGGCAAGATATTGGCCAATCATCTTTTGATGTTGGGGTGAAACCGGCGCGGCTTTATCAGCTTGCTGTGGCATCCTTTTCCTCAATCATGTGGCCAGCCCGATAACCACCCCAACTGCGCATGATTTCAATGGCAAAAAGGCGGCTTTCTCTGATCAGTCCAGCATCATAAAGCGCGCCTGCCAGCGTGGCGGCATCGTCACGGTCAAGCTGATGAAGCGGCATATCCCCTAAAATGGCGGCAATCATCATCACGGTTTCCGCAGGCTTTTTGCTGACCGGATGCTGAGCCAGCATCACCGTATCGGGATAATCAAGGCGTGAGCCAGTTGCCGCCAATTGTGGGCGGCGAGTGAAACGGTCAGTTTCAGCCAAAGGCGACACTGACACCCCAACCCGAAGCAAAAGTGGCGCGGCGTCTTGAGCATCCATATCCCTCAACATCTCTTGCGAGAGAGAGCCTGCCATAACCGCGGCCTCTAATTCTTGCCATGCCATCTGGCGAGGGGAAGCAATATATCCATCAGGTAAATCCATCCCAGCAATCGCCAGCAATAACGCCGCCCGATCATAATCATCCGCGAGATCTGCTGAGGGGGGCGGCATATCGCCCAATGACGCGGATAGATGCGGTGACCATACGGCTAAGGCTTCGCCGCTAATGCGATCCAAATCATGTTGCAGAGCCAATAAGGTGATATTGAGCTTTTCTTCGGCATCATCCAATTTGAGCAAACTTTGCCATAACATGATGCGTTGGCTGGCATCACTAATCGGATCACGTGCGCCGAGCCCTTGGTCTGAAAATTGGGTGATTGCAAGGGCAACCGGAATGTTCGCCTCTGGTATAAATGGCCATGCCAACATCTGATCCGTCAAGCTGTGATGGCGATGATGAAAACTCATCCCATATTGCAGATAGGCGGTATCGGGATCAACAAAACCTATGCTTGCCAAGCTTTGACCAAGTGAAATAGGCATCTGGCTGTGTAAATCCGGGGTGATCAGAATATTTTCTAAATCCATCAGGGCGATATTCAACCCTGTTGGCCTGACGTCGCCGGGGGTATTCGGGACAGAACCATTGAGACGCGCCCGAATAAGGCTATAAAACATAGCATCATCAACACCGCGATCTTGCAGAAGATCTAGTTGAAATCCAGCCAGCGCATCTTCACCAGATCTGAGGGCACAAAACACTTGAATTTTAGACCAGTATTCTGCCCTTGCCTCATCCTCATCAATCGCACGATATTCTTCGGCGCGGCGGCAGGCGTCTTCGTCATTGCGTGTAATCAGATCATGATCAATGAGAAACTTGCCTTGCTCAATCCACATTTGGTCTTGCGGCAATTGCCTGACAAAATTTGCCATCACCTCTGATTGTCCACGCGCGGCCAACCATTCCATGCGCATGGCCAGATAGGCGTTCGCCTGCTGGGTTCCGCCTTGTGGAGGCATGGCGCGGCTGATGATGATATGGCGAAGCAACTGATCCAATGTCACCGACGCTGTGCGTTCAGGCAGATGCGTCATGATGGTCATCACATCTTCTACTGAACTGTCCTGCCACATTGTGCGCCCCAAACCCCCAATGGCGTCTGTTTCAACACCGATAGTGGCAAGTCTGACCGCATTTGGGTCTTTGGCGTTTAAGGTCACGGTCGGTGCTGAACGCGTTACGGCAGTTGTGGGTTGGGTCTGCAATGTATCGGAAGGGTTCAAAGAATTCTCATCGCTGCTGGCTTGACCAAGGGTTGAGGCATTGGGGTAGATAATCAATTCCTCATCCGTGGCTGAATTGATATCCGAGGCCTCACCGCCAAGATTGCCGGTAATATCCAGCGCCTCAGCCGAGGGTTCTGCCGCCACTTCATTTTGCGTGGTTTCGCTTGTCTGGCTATTTGGCCAGACGATGTTCGTATCTGGTTCGGCAAGACTTTGACTGAACGGAAAAACAACCGCTGTTGCCGTGATCAAAACCATTTGCCTGACGACGGGCACTATTGCTGTGATCATTTTCATCTTTCACTATCCTACATCAAATCTGTTCACATCATCTGATCATTGCTGACTTTGCTTGCGCATACTATTATAAGGCTATTATGTCGGTAATGAGGCAAAAAACAAATTCACATAGCCAAGGGTTATGTCACACCGTTATCATTCGGCTCACGATCGGTGTGATCATAACAGAGAAAGTATCATGGCAATCATGCAACATCAGCTGAAACATATCACAGACCACCTGCAACAGAGTCTGGTTCTGGTCGGGCATATGGGTTCAGGAAAAAGCAATGTTGGTCGCCTTGTTGCACAACAATTGAGCCTTGGTTATGCTGATAGCGACAAAAAAATTGAAAAGGTTGCTGGGATCAGCATTGTTGATATTTTTGAACTTTATGGAGAAGACAAGTTTCGGGAACTGGAACTGCGTGAGATTACGGCTTTGCTAGAACACAAGCCTGTTCAAGTGATATCGGTGGGGGGTGGAGCGTTTGTTCAGCCTAAGTGCCACGCGGCAATCAAGCAAAAGGGGTTTTCCATATGGCTTCAGGCATCACCTGAAACGCTGGTAAGCCGGATTAGCAATTTTGCCAGCAGGCCATTGTTGAAAGACCGTGATCCGCTTGAAGTGCTGACCCAATTATCAGCTCAGCGTGACCCTTTTTACGAACAGGCTGATTTAGTGGTGAATACGGACGGTCTTGAAATTCCAGAATCCGTTGATAAGGTTCTCACCACCCTTCATGCGTATTTTTCGGCTATTCCCCATGGACAATCGCTATGACCATTGCCAATACCCATTCTGATCATTCCGCGCCGACAACGCCCATAAATGGTGATCATGTCGTTGTGCCAGTGGAATTGGGGCACCGCCGCTATGATATCACCATCGGCAGGGGGGTGATCCAAAACGCAGATCACCTGTTAAAGCCAATCCTAACCGGACGGCAAGTGGTGATCATAGCGGATGAAGCCGTGGCAACCCCGTGGCTGGAGCAACTAGAAACCGCACTTAACCGGATCACGCATTGCCATCATGTTATTACGGCAGGGGGTGAGTCAGCCAAGTCGTTTTCCCGTTACAGCGAACTGATGGAAAATATCCTTGACCATGGGATCACGCGCCAGACCGTAATCATTGCCCTAGGTGGCGGCGTTATTGGTGATCTAGCCGGATTTATGGCGGCGAGTCTGTTGCGCGGTCTTGATTATGTTCAGATACCAACAACGCTTCTGTCCCAAGTGGACAGCTCTGTTGGTGGCAAAACGGGCATCAATGCTCGCGCAGGGAAAAATCTGGTCGGGGCTTTTCATCAGCCACGCGCCGTGCTGATTGACACCGATTGCCTCGCTACTCTGCCTGATCGTGAAATGCGCGCAGGTTACGCCGAAGTGGTGAAATACGGTCTGCTTGGTCATGCTGATTTTTTTGATTGGCTAGAGGAACATGGTGAGGCGGTGCTAAAGCGGCAGCCTGATCCCCTGATTGAGGCTATTCGCAGATGCTGCCAGGCCAAAGCCGATATCGTTGCCGCAGATGAAACCGAATCTGGTGTTCGCGCTTTGCTGAATCTGGGGCATACCTTCGCTCATGCTTTTGAGGCAGAAGCCGGATATGACGGCCGCCTGCTTCATGGTGAGGCCGTGGCCGCAGGCCTTGGTCATGCCTTTGCCCTATCACGGCGATTAGGGTTTATTGACGGCCAATCTTGTCACCGCGTTGCTAGACATCTTGAGGCGATGGGTCTTGCCCATTGGCGAAACGGTTTGCCTGCGGATATGGGGATGGCGGATATTCATCACCTGATCCAAAACATGGGAAAAGACAAAAAAGCCCAATCGGGACAGCTGGTTTTTGTTTTGGTACGGGCGATTGGCGATGCTTTTGTAGAAAAAGGCGTAAATCCGCAAGATGTCGCCGCGGTGTTATCAGCGGCAAATATGGATGAGGCTTTATCATGACCATGTTAACCCTTTTCCTGATCATAGGGGTTATTGTTATCCTTCTTATTGCCTCAGCGTTTTTTTCAAGTTCAGAAACCGCGCTGACCGCCGCATCAGAAGCCCGTATGCGTGCCCTTGCCGCCAAAGGAAATGAGCGCGCGTCAGCGTTTGAAAGGTTGCGTGAACATCGCGATCTTCTGATCAGCAGTCTGTTGATCGGCAACAATCTCGTCAATGTGCTCGCAACTTCGCTTGCGACGAGCATGATGATCACCCTGCTCGGGGAATCTGGGGTGGTGCTGGCCACCATCATCATGACAATTATTTTGGTGCTTTTTGCTGAGGTGATACCGAAAACCTATGCCTTCAACCATGCTGATGACTTTGCGCTTAAGGTTTCGCGCCCTGTTTCCATCATTGTCTTTTTGCTCAAGCCTTTCAGTTTATTTCTGCGCTGGATTGTGCAGGTGATGATTGGCAAAGAAAATCGTGATGCCGCCGCTAACCGCGAAGAAGAACTGCGCGGCATGATCGAAATCCACGCCAACACTTCTGACGCCGAAGCCAAAGAACAAAGCGCCATGTTAGCCAGCGTCCTTGATTTGGGTGAGGTAAGCGTGGACGAGGTGATGACGCACCGCGCCTCGGTCGCCATGATTGATGCCAGCCAAGAAATCAATGATGTGTTTATGCAGGTGATGTCCTCGCCCTATACCCGTCATCCGGTCTATTCTGGAAAGCAAGACAATATTATCGGCGTGCTGCATGTCAAAGCCATGTTGCGCGCCATGGGCAACGCCGCGTCACATGAAAAACTGGATATTATCGCCATCACCGATATTGTGGCTGAACCTTATTTTGTGCCAGAAACAACGCCGCTTTTGAACCAGTTGCAAGCGTTTAGGAACAGGCGTGAACATTTCGCTGTTGTGGTAGATGAATATGGTGATTTTCGTGGCATCGTCACCCTTGAAGATATTCTAGAAGAAATTGTCGGGGAAATTGATGACGAGCATGATGAAACCATGACCGGCATTTGGCCACAAGATGACGGATCTTGGATTATTGAGGGGCGAACAACAATCCGCGATATCAATCGGGCCTTGGGGTTCAACCTGCCAGACAATGACGCCACAACCGTTGCCGGATTAATTTTGAACGAGACGCGCACCATCCCTGTCCCGGGACAAGAGTTTCGCTTTTATAATATTCGGTTTCGTATTCTGCGGCGGCATCGCAACACCATCGAACGCATCCGCCTTTGGCCAGAAATCATGCCTTCACCGCCTTCAGAAACATCCTGATACCAGATTTACTAACCCCCAAGGATCCCACAGATGACCAAGCCACCCTCACGCCACCATGTCCACCGCCGTAGCATCACCCTTGATGGTTTTGTCAGGGATGATGGGCTGATCGAAGTTGAGGCAGAGTTAAAAGATACCAAGACCTATGGGTTTCCTAGTGTGGATCGGGGTTATATTCAACCTGGTGAAGCCATTCACCATATGCAAGTTAGAATTGCTGTTGATGATCAGCTTGAAGTCCGCGAAGCCGAGGCCAAGACCCTAGCCGGGCCATATCACATTTGTCCCAGCGCGAATGATGTCTTTGATCAGCTGATCGGTCTGCGCATTGCCAGCGGATGGCGCAATAAAGTGAGACACGCCATTGGCGGCAGACAAGGCTGTACTCATATCACGGAATTGATGGGGCCTGTGGCCACGGTTGTCATGCAAACCTTTTACGGCGAGGAAGCCCGGCGCAAGCGTGACAATGCCACCGGCGATATGGATATGACCGATAGCGATTCTTATATCGGATTGATCAATTCCTGTGTTGGTTATGACGAAGATAGCCCTGTTATCACCAGATTATGGCCAAATGGTATTCCCAAAAAAGAGGAAAAGCCTAGCAACAGTTAACACATGATCGGCAGAGGCGATTACAGAATGTTGATGCGCAAGGCATGAAGCCCGTCTGCCAGTTCCTCACCTAACGCATTATAAATCGCTCGGTGGGCGGCGATGCGAGATAAGCCTTTGAGATTATCCGCCGCAATGCTAACCGCGATATGCGTGCCGCCACCTTCTCGCCAGCCAGCATGGCCATGATGCGCTTCGGATTCGTCAATAACCTCAATCTGAATGGGTTGAAAATGGGTGATAAGACAATCTTTGATGCGTTCTGCTCTGGTCATGCGAAGTTCCTGACATATGTTAATCTTTATACCGTTTCTAACATTACCTGTGATGCTTTTGCTCATCGCCTTAAGATCAGGCAAATGGTTGCACAGCTAGGCATTGCGATTATAGTATAGCACCATGAAAAAGGCATATGTTTCAACCTCTGATCTATCCTCGGTGCGTGGTAATAAAAGCCAGCCACGCGTCTGCGCGCATGATGGATGCCAAGAAGACGGTCTTTATCCTGCGCCGCGCACCCGCGAAGAATTGCGCGATTACATCTGGTTCTGCCTTGATCATGTGCGCGAATATAATAAGCAATGGAATTATTTTGCTGATATGGACGAAGAAGCGATAGATGAAAGCATTCGGAGGGCAACAACATGGGAACGCCCGTCATGGCATTTTGGCACAAACGCCAAATATGATAATTTTCATACTCGCATCAATGATCCACTAGGGATATTTAGTGAGCACGCCGCCACCAAACCCCAGCACGACCCCATCCCCAAAGAAGAAAGGGACGCGTGGAATGAATTGGAAATGGCACCCGGCGCCCCTTGGCCTACGATCAAACAACAATACAAAACTTTGGTGAAAAAACACCATCCAGACGCCAATGGGGGGTCACGAATAGCCGAAGAAAAACTGAAATCCATCAATCAGGCTTTCGCCATACTTGAAAAGGCTTACTACAAAGCAGAATAAACCCACTCTTTATCACTTGGGCCATTTGATTTCTTGCCCTAGTTCAGTTAAAACCGCCCGATAACTATGAGGAATACCTATGTCTACATCTTCTGATAGCCCGAACCGTCCACCTGCCCATAGCTTGAGCGAACCTGATTGCACTGTATCCGCTCGCGATCTCTTCCATCTGGATATTGATATGCAGGTGCCTGCTTTTTCTTCATCGTCGGAATATGTTCCTGATCGTGATGATAATTATGTGTTTGATCACGACACGACCTTGGCCATTCTGGCAGGATTTGCCCATAACCGGCGGGTGATGATCCAAGGCTATCATGGCACGGGAAAATCTACCCATATTGAACAGGTCGCCGCCCGGCTTAACTGGCCATGTATTCGGGTGAATCTGGACAGCCACATTAGCCGGATTGATCTGATCGGTAAGGACAGCATTGTGCTGAAAGATGGAAAACAAGTGACAGAGTTTCGCGAAGGCATCCTGCCATGGGCGCTTCAGAATCCTGTCGCACTTGTGTTTGACGAATATGACGCTGGCCGTGCGGATGTCATGTTTGTGATACAGCGCGTGCTTGAGGTAGAAGGCAAGCTGACCTTACTGGATACCAACCGCGTCATTCGTCCGCATCCAGCCTTTCGCCTGTTTGCCACAGCGAACACCATTGGCCTAGGTGATACCACCGGACTTTATCATGGCACCCAACAGATTAATCAAGGCCAGATGGATCGGTGGTCGATTGTATCAACCTTAAATTATCTACCCCATGATGTTGAGTGCGATATCATCATGACCAAAGCAAAAGCTGCTAATAATCCGCTTAAGAAAGAGACAGCGGATGCGATGGTACGACTGGCTGATTTAACCCGAAAAGGCTTTATCGCTGGGGATATTTCCACGGTCATGTCACCGCGAACAGTTATCACTTGGGCTGAAAACACGCAAATCCTTGGGGATATGAAACTGGCTTTCCGTCTCTCTTTCCTAAACAAATGTGATGAAATGGAAAGGCCTATTGTGGCGGAATATTATCAGCGGTGTTTTGGCGAGGAGCTTAATCCTGATTTGGCCCTTGCAGCAAGCTAATCGAAACGGCTAATGGCAAACGATCAAGATAACCCTTTTCTTCGTTCAACTTCTGCCTGCTTGCGCGCGCTGGCAGGAGGGACACAGCACGCAGTTCGCTTTAGCGGCAACCAAACTGTGATTTCACCAACAGAAATCCGTTTGCCTGCGCCTGCGAAAGAAGATATGCGGCTCTCCACTGATGGCACGGTAAGCAAAGATGCTAATCAATACACCGCCAAGCCTGATGCCAATTTGCGCGGCGCCGCCGATAGCGCGGCTCTATGGCTGGCGCATCACAACGAAAACATCCATCAGGCCAAAGCCCCTGTTGTCGCACAAGCCAGAACCATTTTTGATGCGGTGGAACGTGCGCGGGTTGAGGCCATTGGCGCAAATGAAATGGCTGGGGTGGCAAAGAACCTAAACACCAATATCGAAGCACGGTTTGCCCAAACCACTCTTGCCCCTCCCGGCCCGGCAAACGGAGAAGATCAATCCCAGACCATCGCCAATGTTGCGAGCCTTCTGGTAAGAGAGGCGCTTACCGGCGCTAAGCCGCCAAAGAGCGTAGCCATGTCCGTCGATTTGTGGCGACCATGGATTGAAAAACGAGCTGGCGACCTGATCGAGAAATTAAGCCAAAATATCGATGATCAAAAGGCTTATGCTGAGCTAAGCCGCGAGCTAATTGGCGCGTTGGAAACAGACCTTGGTGATCCCGTTGATCCGAGTGACAATGACGACGAAAATGACGACGCCCCCGACAGCGAATCTGGTGATGAGCAAAACCCTGATCAACAAGGGGAAGGCGATGATAGCGAGAGTGGCGAAGGGGTAGAACAACCCGGTGAGGCCGCCAGCATGGAAGCCAGCGAAGGGGATGGCGACAGCGCGGATGAAGACGGGGACAGCGCCCTTACCGATGGCGAACAGCCGTCAGGTGAGCAAAATCGAAACGCATCTGATGGGCGTGGAAACGCCGAATATTACCGCATCTTTACCGAAGCCTATGATGAGGTGGTTGACGCTAATGATTTGTGTGACGCGGATGAATTAACGCGGCTGCGCCAATTGCTGGACAAACAGCTTGAACATTTGCATGGCGTTATTGGCAAACTTGCTAACCGCTTACAGCGCAAATTGATGGCACATCAAAACCGGAGTTGGAATTTTGATCTTGAGGAAGGCATCTTGGATGCAGGCAAATTGTCTCGGGTAGTGACACAGCCTACGCATCCGCTTTCCTATAAGATGGAATCAGAAATCACTTTTCGGGATACCGTTGTCTCTCTTTTGATTGATAATTCAGGCTCTATGCGAGGGCGACCAATCACCATCGCGGCGGCGGCGGCAGATATTCTGGCCAGAACCCTTGAGCGTTGCGGCGTTAAAGTTGAGATTCTGGGCTTTACCACGCGCGCATGGAAAGGTGGGCAGTCACGCGAAGCTTGGCAATTGGCTGGTAAACCTGCCTATCCGGGACGGCTGAATGATTTGCGGCATATTATCTATAAATCAGCAGATGCCCCAATGCGGAGAGCGCGGAAATCCCTTGGCCTGATGCTAAGAGAAGGGTTGCTAAAAGAGAATATTGATGGCGAAGCCTTATTATGGGCACATAACCGTCTTATCGCACGCCACGAAGAACGCCGCATCCTCATGGTTATCTCGGATGGTGCCCCGGTTGACGATTCGACCCTTTCGGTTAACCCAGGCAATTATTTAGAACGCCATCTTAGGCAGGTGATACAATATATTGAAACACGCTCACCTGTTCAGCTTGTGGCGATTGGCATTGGTCATGATGTGACCCGTTATTACCAACGCGCGGTTACCATCACTGATGTAGATCAGCTTGGTGGTGCGGTTACCACACAGCTCGCCGATTTGTTTGATGAAGACAGCAAGCCAAAACGCGGACGTGGCCGCCGCGTGGCATAATTCCTTAGATGGGGTTAAGTGATAAGCTTATTCGCTAGCGAGAGCGGCTTTGATAGCGCGCTTAACCCGTGTGGCGTTTAAGCTGAGGTTTTCGTCTTTAGCAGACAGCAGATAGGCGTCAATCCCACCTGACTTTTCAACCGTGCGGATAGCGTTTGTGGAAACCCGGAAAGATACCGACTTGCCAAGCGCATCGCTGACCATGGAAGAGTTTTGAAGATTTGGCAAAAACCGGCGACGAGTACGGTTATTGGCATGGCTGACATTATTACCAGACATCACACCTTTACCTGTCAATTCACAACGACGGGACATATCGTACTCCTCAAATGTTAGATGGCATTCTTGCCGCAATCATCTTCATATCGTTATTAGATGGCGTTAACTAGCGCATCCGCCGCCTGTCGTCAAGATGGAGTGTGATTTTTTGTCTGTCAGACGCCCCATGATGACGACTTATTGTAAAGCAGGTGACGACATGGCACTTAAGTGTTATCATATCACCCTATTTTTAGGTTAGCATATAGTCATAGAGATAGTAGCCCGTTGCCAAGACACTGCCGCGCCAAACAGCGTCAAAAAGCAAAGGAAAGAGCTAAAAGCATACCACATTCTGACTCAGCATCTGATATCATGACCGATACTTCCCCTACCCCGGTAACTAAGGTTAAGCGCAATGTCACCATTAATAAGCGCAGAACAACCCTTATGCTGGAACAAGAAATATGGAATATCTTGGATGAACTTGCCCGGGAAGAAGGGCTAACACTTGATGAACTTTGTCAAAAAATTTACTTGGCGCATCAAGGGGATGAGAGCATTAGCTCTGCCATTCGCATTGTTGCTGTTCTGGCTTGCCGTGTGATAACGCCTGAAACCACTTCACACCATCCCCATGAACTGCAAAGCCCGCAAATGCTGTTTCCATCCCGATTTCATCAGGCCTTAGGCCGCCTTAACCCCTAACAAAACTTATCTCTGTTTTGCCGTCCAGCCGCTTGCCGTTAAGGCCTCTGCCGCGTCTTTGGCTTGACCGACCGCATCCTTGAGATGGTGAAAGCCATCACGCGCAAGCAACTGATCAAGACCTGTGATAATGCGGCTCGGTAAATCTGGCCCTTGCAGGGCAAGCGCGGTGTAAAGCTGAACCAGATTTGCGCCAGCTAGGATTTTGGCATAGGCCGCCTCAGGGCTATCAATGCCGCCCACACCGATCAACATAACCTTGCCACCAAGCCGTTTATGCGCCCGTGACAACCATTCTGTCGATGCAGCAAGGAGAGGCAACCCCGACAATCCCCCCGATTCGGTCTTATGCGGTGAGGTGAGGTCATCCGGTCTCTGGATTGTGGTGTTGGTCAAGATCACCCCAACAACACCCAAATCAGGCAAACGGTCAAGCACCGCAAAAAAATCACCCTCTGCCATATCCGGTGCTAATTTGATCAAGACAGGCAGATCAGGACGATTAAGCCCTGATGCCACAGCTGATAGAATGTCCGCCAGAATGTGTGGGGTCTGCATATCACGCAATCCGGGGGTATTAGGTGAAGATACATTGACGGTTAAATAATCGGCATAAGGCGACAATATTGTCGCGGCCTTATGATAATCCGCAATGCGGTCGGCACTGTCTTTATTTGCGCCAATATTCACCCCAAGTGGCCCATGCCCTGAGATAGCGGTCTGGCGATAGGCTTTTAATCTTGCCGCCGCCGCTTCCGCCCCTTGATTATTAAACCCATAGCGATTGATCACCGCCGCGTCTGAAGTCAGACGAAACACCCGCGGTTTGGCGTTCCCTGCTTGGGGCAATGGGGTGATCGTTCCCACCTCAGTAAATCCAAAGCCGAGCTGAAACGCGCCTTTGATGGCTTCTGCGTTTTTATCAAACCCTGCCGCCAAGCCTAGGGGGTTAGAAAAAGTAAGCCCCATCAGGTTTTGTGCCAAACGCGGCGATAACTGGCTGTGATCGCGGTGAGGGGTCAAACCATGAGCCATCCCCCAAACCGCCATGCGGTGCGCTGTTTCTGCTGGCAACAGTCGGGCTAGAGCTGTCGCGGCGCGGCTGATCACCTTGTCTCTCCTGCCGTTTGTGTTGCCAATTTGCCATCTGCCGCTTGATGCAAGAGATCTTGCATCGCGGTTAAGCCATAAAGCCGAATAAATGACCCCATGCGTGGGCCTTCTTGCTGGCCTAGCAACACTTCATAAAGACAGGAAAACCATTGCCGCAACGGTTCATACCCAGCTTCTTTTCCAATAGAAAACACCGCGGACTGGATATCTTCTGCCGCCGCGTCATCTGGCAGTTTTGCTAGTTGCTCTGCCAGTTGGCGAAGATATCCGGCTTCTGCCTCCGTTGGCTTGCGGTATTGTTTCGTTGGCCTGACCCTGTCTTGATAATAGGTCACGGCGTAATCCACCAATCGGGCCAGTTCAGGATGCGAGCTTGGACTGACATTCGGGGCATATTGCACCAGATAACCCCAAATCACATCTGCGGTTTCGGCCTGACACACGCCAGCAAGGTTTAACAACAGCGAAAAGCTGACAGGCATATCCACTTGAGGCGGCTGACCCTGATGAATATGCCAAACCGGATTTTCTATTTGGGCGGCGGTATCCTGATCACGAAAGGCGGATTGATGGCTGAAATAATCATCCACCATTTTCGGAACAACATCAAAATAAAGCCGCTTAGCGCGCTTAGGCTGATTATACATAAATAGCGCCAGCGATTCGGCGGTGCCATAAGTCAGCCATTCTTCAACGCTTAGACCATTGCCGCGTGATTTTGATATTTTCTCACCATTTTGATCAAGAAACAGCTCATACGAAAATCCAGCCGGAGGAGTCCCTCCCATGATCGTCGTGATTTTGGATGACAATTTGACAGATTCGCTCAAATCCTTGCCGCTCATCTCATAATCAACGCCAAGCGCGTACCACCGCATTGCCCAATCACATTTCCATTGCAATTTCACCTTACCGCCATCAATACCCGTGGTGACGGTTTCCCCCGTTCCGGGATCAACATAGCGGATCAATCCCTTTGCCGGATCCGTTTCGGTGATAGGCACTTGTAACACCTCACCGGTGCGGGGACATACAGGTAAGAATGGGCTATAAGTGGCTTGCCTCTCTTCGCCTAGGGTTGGCAACATCACTTTCATGATGCTGTCATAATTTTCCAAAATGGTTTGAAGGGCGGCGTCAAAACGCCCTGATTGGTAACATTCCGTGGCGGAAAAAAACTCATACTCAAAACCGAAACTATCTAAAAAGGCGCAGAGACGGGCATTGTTATGCGCCCCAAAACTGGCATGAGTGCCAAAAGGATCAGGCACTTGCGTCAAAGGCTTGCCCAGATGTTCGGCCAACAGATCACGATTAGGCACATTATCAGGAACTTTACGCAAGCCATCCATATCATCCGAAAAACAGATTAACCGTGTTGGTTTACCTGTAAGAATTTGATAAGCGTGCCGCACCATAGAGGTGCGCACCACTTCGCCAAATGTGCCGATATGCGGCAACCCAGATGGACCATACCCCGTTTCAAAAATCACCTCTGGGTTTTGGCCAGTTTTGCCGCCCATTTTTTCCAGCCGCTCAATAAGCAATTTGGCTTCGGCAAAAGGCCAAGCTTTGGCATGGTTTGCGAGATCGACAAAAGCAGAGGAAGACATTGTTTCCATGATATGTGACATTCCAGTTTGAAATAGTTGCTGGAAGCGATAGTTAAGGGGTTGAGGCGTCAGCGTCAATAGGGATACTGAAACCTTAGCCTGTCTTTGCTATGATTATCATTTTCTAAGGAATCTTACTCACCCTAATGTCCATCCTATCCCTTCCCCAGCTTGCCGCTATCCTGCCGCTACCAGATCACGTCGTCTGGGTTGGGGTGGATGGTAATATCGAACAGCTTTCGCATGCCGAAGCAAACCAAAGGCTGGATCACGAAGCGGTGCTTTATTGTCACCAGCGATGGTGCGCCCATAAATTGGGGCGCGACAAGGACGGGCTAGCTGGTCTGGATTTGCTTGAGCTGTTTGCCTTTGTCAGGCCAGCGCGGTTTGCCGTTCCTACCGCCGCCGGTCTTGCCAGCAATCTTGGCCTTGCTACCACCAATGACCCCGAAGATCAGACTCTGCTGATGCCAGTTCTTGCCCATACTATGCTTGAGCTGATCATGGGTTGGTCTGGCGAAGAAAAAACCGTTGCCGCTGGATTTGCCCGACTGATGGCACAAGGGGGATGGGGCTGGGCGCCTATGGTTATGGCGGCTTTGGGTGAGGCTATGCCACCTGCCGC
>JALRFL010000151.1 GCA_023259875.1 Alphaproteobacteria bacterium | reverse complement strand
GCCGAGCACGTGCAATCATGGCGAAGCATATAGAAAGACAGAATCGCAAAGGCACTTACCGACACCAAGCGCTAAAGCTCGTCACTGACATGGGCTATGCGACCATTTTATCGAGCTTCATGCTGTTTTTGCTGTCATCTGCCGCGCTTGGACTCGCCACAGGGGTGGCGCAATTTTATCGCTATGCTGCCGCTGATAATGCCGAGCAACACCAAAAAGCAAAGGCCCTTTCTCTGGTTTTGGCAGGCGGCGTGCTAGCGGCGATTATTGGGCCAAACTTGGCGCGGATGACCTTTGAGGCGATACCAAATCACCTTTATGCCGGCTGTTTTTTTGGTGCCGCAATGATGCAGTTTTTGGCCTTGTGTTTGTTGCTCTATTTGAACATTAAACCCCATGCTGAGACGGCCTTGATACGCGGGACTTCTATTGGATGGCTCTTTCGGCAACCTTATTTTATCGCCGGAATGCTGACGGCGGCACTGGGGTATGGGGTCATGACTTTCATGATGACGGCTACGCCCCTTCAGATAGTCAACACCGAACAGATGGGGAATGCCAATAACGCCATTATTATTCAGTGGCATGTTCTGGCTATGCTGTTGCCATCCTTAGCCACAGGGGCATTAATTGGCCGTATTGGGGTTATTCCTATTCTTTGGGCAGGGGTGATTTTTTATGTTTCCATGATTGCGGTGACTCTAACAGGCAGCAGTTTTTGGCATTACTTGGTCACTCTTATTCTGTTGGGGCTGGGGTGGAATATGCTGTTTGTGGGGGGATCAAGCATCATTGCCCAATCCTGTCGTCCGGATCAACGCCCCAAAGTTCAGGGCATGGCTGATTTTATGATTACGGCGATGATGGCCTTGGCTTCACTGACCTCTGCAACGATACATTATCTTTATGGGTGGAAAATGATGGTATTGCTGGCGGTGGTTCTGGTTGGGGTGATTGCGGTAAGCATCATTCTAGCGATGCTTTATCCCATGACCCAAAATAGCGAGGCCGAATATTCGTAGAGAGATGATCCAACGACAAAAGGGTCAAATCAAAGACAAAAAAAAGCCGCAGGCAAGAAGCCCGCGACTGAGTTAGGGAGGAAATGAACATCATAAAGATGTCATGTCCGTGATATGGTCTTGCTAGCCATTAAAGTCAACACATCTGACCTAAATTTTTTCAATAAAATTGCGGCATTTTGTCATCATTCTGAGAATACGACCCCGATCCAAGCCATTTTGTCGCATTTGCCGTAGGCTAAGGGCGTTTTCTCGCTTAGCAAGGCGTTGCCCATGTTCATTGGGAATAAGCTCATGATGGGCATATCGGGGCGGCTTAAGGCCTAGCAATTCTTGCAAAATGCGCTGAATGGGTATGGCGTCAAACAAATCATAACCGCGGCTGACAAGGGTGACCCCCATCGCATCGTCATCTAATACGGTGCTTAGATGATAGCTGGTGCCAATGTCACGACGGGCAATCACCTCATCCCCGATATGATCAAGCGAGATGCTGACGCGCCCATGGATCAAGTCCATCGCCTCAATAGCCCCAACGCGATCCCTAAGGGTTGCCATGCGCAGCCGCCAAGCCGGTTGGTTGCCTTCCGCTTCTCGTTCATGGCGGATATCGGCGGCAATCAGTTGATCGGTATTGCTGGGCTGATGAGGGGCGGAAAGCAATTCTGCTAATTCTCGCCGGCTGAGATAGCAAGGATAGATCAGGTCTTGATTCTTAAGATATTCCAAAGCCTCATGGCTGGCCGTCAAATGTTCGCTTTGGTAGCGCACAGGTTTAGCATAAGGAATTTCCAAAAAGGCTAGATCCTCAAAAATGGCATCAAAATACATCTCACGGCAACGCGTGGTGTCAATGTCATCAATGCGAAGGCGCATCACGCCGCCACTAGCGGCGGCAAGGTGAGAGGCAAACATTGCTGAAAACGCGTGCCCTAGATGCAGATACCCCGACGGCGAGGGGGCAAAGCGCGTGACCTCACCTGATGCCAAAGGCGCGACAAGTCGCGGAAGAATGTCATAGTTTGGGGTCATGCTCACCTGACGAAAGAAAATCATTTCACCCATGCCGCCCATTTGGGGTAGTATGGCGATCAAAGGACGAGATTATCATGTCAACTATCATTCGCCAATCTATCGCTGATTTCAGTGTACTTATTCGTCAGCCTGATCAAGATATCAAACCTGATCGCTTGATTGTCCTGTTGCATGGTTGGGGGGCGGATGGCAGTGATCTGATCGATTTATCGCCGCATTTAGCGGCGCGGTTTCCGGGGGCGATCATTTGCGCCCCTGATGGGCCAGAGCCGTGTTCAGCTAACCCTATGGGCAAGCAGTGGTTTGATCTGGGGGTAGATGCCACCCTGATTGACGAAGGGCCATCACGCGCCTTTCCGGGGTTGCAAAAATTGCTAGATGCCTTGATGGAACAGTTTGGCATGGCGGCTGGGCGTGTGGCATTAGCTGGCTTTTCTCAAGGTGGCATGATGGCGCTTTATGGTGGGGTGAGAACGGCGGAACCGTTTGGCGCTATTATCAGCATCGCTGGGGCGTTGCTTGCCCCGGCACAAATGGCACAGGCCATGACGGTAAAGCCGCCCATTCTGTTAATCCATGGCAAAGACGATCAAGTCGTGCCATTTCAAGCCATGGATATGGCCAAAGCCATTCTCGATGCCAATAAGGTCACCGTGGTACCCCACGCTTGTGATGGGGTTGGGCATGGCATTTCTGGCGATGG
>JALRFL010000130.1 GCA_023259875.1 Alphaproteobacteria bacterium | reverse complement strand
GCCTCATTTCTGCGGCATATGGTAGACCGCTTGCATAAGCGCTGACATGTTTTCTGGCTAGCCGCAAACCATGAGAGCCGTAATGAGACAGCATCAAATCAAGATGCGAGCGCATCACCGCGTGACGCGCGGCAATATCGGGGTCTTTGGGCATAACCCCATGCCTAAGCCAATGGTTTATCTGGCCTAACAGCCAAGGCTTACCGATAGCGGCACGGCCAATCATCACCGCCTCTGCCCCTGAAGCCTCTAAAGCCGCGCGAGCCGTTTGCGCCGAAGTGATATCCCCGTTAACCACTACAGGCAAACCCACAGCATCCACGACTTCAGCCACAGCCAGCCAATCCGCATCGCCTTTATAGAATTGGCATCGCGTGCGCCCATGAACCGTAATCATCGCCAACCCATGATCAGCGGCCATGCGTGCAATCACTGGCGCATTTTTGCTATGATCATCCCAACCAAGTCGCATTTTTACTGTCACAGGCCGATCAGACGCCGCCATCACCGCACGAAAAATAGCCGCCACGGTGCCCTCATCACGCATCAGCGCAGAGCCGGATAACTTTCCCGTCACTTTCCGCGCAGGACAACCAAGATTAAGGTCGATCATCGCCGCCCCAAGATCACAGGCAATGCGCGTGGCCTCCCCCATCATGGCAGGGTCCCAACCTGCCAATTGCAAGGCAAACGGAAACTCCTCAGCCGCGTTAGTAGAAAGCTTGCGCATTTCTTTTTTGACGCCATTTATGATGGCCTCGCTTGCCACCATTTCAGACACCACCAGACCGCCATCTAACTGGCGCACCATGCGCCGAAAAGGCCAATCCGTGACCCCAGACATAGGGGCAAGAATTACCTTATGGTCAAGTGTAAGTGATCCAATCTGCATGCGATATCCAAAAATGCTTAAAAATTAGGCAATGTTTACCATATATCGCCGCATCGTCACAAGCCTGCATTTCCTTTAAGGGCATTTCCCGATGGAAATAAAAGCCACAGCTTGTGGGTGTAAATCCTCAATTTTCCAGTTATAAAGGAAACATGACAAACGCTTCTTTTCATGGATTGGTTCTGGCGGCTGGCAAAGGCGCCCGTCTTGGCGGCACTCCCAAGCAATATCGCCAATTGCATGGCCGCGATATCTGGCTTTATCCGGTTTTGACATTGGCGGAACACGGAAATTGTCAGGGGGGTGTTATTATTTGTCCAGATGGCGAAAATGAATACCACTTAGCCAAACTCGCCGAATACCAACTGAACAACTGGATTGTTGCCACTGGCGGAAATGAGCGGCAAGATTCGGTTCGCGCCGGATTAGAGGCTTTGCATCTCGCCAAACAGAATCCCACAACCGGGGCTTTAATAGGTGATTGTGTTCTGATCCATGATGCGGCACGGCCATTTATTGAGGCGGCTATGTTAGACCGACTGATATCTGCCTACCAAGATGGCTATCAAGCCGTGATCCCTGCCCTACTTGCAGCAGATAGCCTCAAAGCGGTTCACGAAAACTTGGTAAAAGGTCAGGTTGACCGCGATCAAGTGATGCGCGTTCAAACACCGCAACTGTTTGATTTTGATCTGATCTATGAACTTCATCAGCGCTATGCTGGAAGCCGCTTTACCGATGACAGCGCCCTCGCCGAAGAAGCCGGCATACCCGTATATGTGGTTGAAGGCGCACCAGAGAGCTTTAAGATCACCACAGAGGCCGATTGGATCATGGCACAGCGGCTTTCGCTTCACGCAATCATGGAAAACCGAACAGGCTATGGTTATGATGTTCATCAGTTTAGCGAAAACGCCATGCCCAACAGCACCATCATGCTATGCGGTGTTGCTATTCCCCATGATCATCAGATCATTGCCCATTCTGATGGTGATGTCGCCCTTCATGCCCTAACAGATGCCATTCTTGGCGCGATTGCTGATGGGGATATTGGTGTTCATTTTCCCCCTTCGGATGAGAAGTGGAAAAATGCCTCATCAGACCAGTTTCTTGCCGATGCCTGCCAGAGACTAAAGGCACAACAAGGTCGGGTGATTCATTGTGATGTGACGATCATTGCTGAAGCCCCTAAAGTGGCCCCACACCGTGAGAATATGCGCCAGACCCTGTCTCATATCATGGGCATTTCCATTAACCGCATATCCATCAAAGCAACCACAAGCGAGACCATGGGCTTTATCGGCCGCGGCGAAGGCATTGCCGCGCACGCCATGGTCAGTGTTGCCATTCCTGCAGGATTGTCATGACGCCTCAGAAAACTTCTCCTCACCGCTTATCGGGATTATTATCCGCTATGGCAACCCTTGGGCCGATTGGGTATTTGCCTGCACCGGGAACAGCAGGTTCGCTTGTTGCCACCATTCTTGGCGCAGTCATCACGATGTCTTTTGGCATCATGACGCTGGTGATCATGATTGTGATCGCGGCGTTGCTATCTTTTCCTGCGATTGATGCGCATCACGCCCTCACGGGAAAGCATGATAACAAAGAAATCATTATTGATGAGGTTGTTGGTCAGTGGCTGGTGTTTCTGGCTATTCCCCTTTCGCCTTTATGGGAACGCGACTATCTCTTGCTGGTGGCTTTAGCCTTCGTTTTGTTTCGGGTGTTTGATATCCTCAAGCCGCCCCCTGTTTCCACTGCCGAAAACTTGCCCGGGGCGGCCGGTGTTGTCGCGGATGATGTGATGGCCGGGGTTTTGGCTGGGGTTTTGATCATGGGCGGCATGCAACTGTTTAACGCGATGGCAGGCCAGTGACCGACGCTGCCACCATTTTAGCATTAGCACGGCAGGCAGGGATGATGCTTGCCACCGCCGAGAGTTGTACCGGCGGCATGATCATCAGCCGACTCACTGATATTGCTGGATCATCCGATGTTATAGATCGGGGATTTATCACCTATTCCAATGCGGCAAAGTCAGAATTATTGGGCGTTCCAGATGATATCATTATGCAATTCGGCGCTGTCAGCCAACCTGTTGCCGAAGCCATGGCTAGGGGCGCTTGTGCCTCCTCTGCTAGTGGCGCGAATGGTACCCTTGCTGTATCTGTGACGGGCATTGCTGGCCCTAGCGGCGGTAGTAGGGAAAAACCCGTGGGCACAGTCTGGTTTGGTCTGGCCATGCGTAAAGGTGATGGCGATATTCAGGTCACAAGCTGGAGGTTGGTTTTCCAAGGCAATCGTCAAGCCGTTCGCCTTGCCACGGTTGAGGCGGCTTTATCTGGCATGGAAAGCCTATTAAAAGAACAGATGTGATCGGTATCTGATTAGCACCGATTAGGATGGATGAGACGGCTCAACCCTAGGGTAAAGCACATCGGCACGAGTCTCAAATGCCCGAACCATGCGTTTCACCGCTTCAGAAAACAGGGTCTCTATCACCGATTGAAAAAACCGTGACTTAAACTCAAAATCAACATGAAAATCAATGACACACCCTGCCGGATCAGGCTTGAAATGCCATGAGTTTTCCAGATATTTGAATGGCCCTTCGGCATAGCGCACAAAGATTTTCAATTCCTCTGGCTGAAAATCAACATAAGAGGTGAATTTTTCCCGATAAATCCGAAACCCAATGATCAAATCCGCGATCATCTGGCTTTCGTCTTGCTGTCGCACTCTGGAAGCCAGACACCATGGCAAAAACTCCGGATACGCCTTCACATCTGAAACCAACTGATACAGATTCTCAGGTAAATGTGGTATCCGCCTTTCTTCTGAATGTTTGGTCATGATGTGGCCATGGCGGTCAAACGGCGCTTGCGTTCGGCTTGCAATGCGGCAAAATCAGCATCGGCATGATAGGATGACCGCGTTAATGGGGTCGCTGATATCAACAAAAAGCCTTTGGCTTTGCCATGCCTTGAAAGGCTAGCAAACTCATCCGGTGTCCAGAAACGGTCAATCGGATGATGCTTTGGCGTTGGCTGAAGATATTGCCCTATGGTCATGAAATCCACCTCGGCGCTTCGCATATCATCCATCACTTGCAGCACCTCATCTTGGGTTTCTCCTAAACCCACCATTATTCCGGATTTGGTAAAGATTGAGGCGTCCAGCTGTTTGACTTGTGAGAGAAGATGAAGCGAATGGAAATATCGTGCCCCCGGACGAACCGAAGGATATAAACGCGGCACGGTTTCCAAATTGTGATTAAACACATCCGGACGCGCCGCTACAACCTGTTCAAGCGCGCCATCTTTTTTCAAGAAATCAGGGGTTAATACCTCAATCGTTGTTTGCGGTGAGGTGGCTCTAATCGCGGTGATCACCCGGGCAAAGTGATTTGCCCCACCATCATCAAGATCATCACGATCAACCGAGGTGATCACCACATGGGCAAGGCCAAGTTTTGCCACCGCGTCAGCCACCCTTTCTGGTTCATGAGGATCAAGTTGATCTGGCCTACCTGTGGCCACATTACAAAACGCACAGGCACGGGTGCATACAGACCCAAGGATCATCATCGTTGCGTGTTTTTTCTGCCAACATTCGCCGATATTTGGGCACGCGGCCTCTTCACAGACAGTGACCAAATGATGAGCGCGAACAATATCTCGCGTGTCTTCAAAGGCCTTTGATTGCGGCGCTTTCACCCGTAGCCAGTCCGGACGCTTTGGTTGCGGCTGGCTTAGGTTTTTTGCTTTTTCCGGATGGCGTTCCGCCCCACGCAGACCCTGACCACGGAAAATCACTTTATCGGTGCTGTTATCATTCATCATTACGCCTGTCTAAATTGTGGTGGCCGTAAAGGAAAGAGCTTTTTGTCTCAACGCAGCTTTTCTAAAAATGAATCACCCGATCAAAGGCATCTAAAACCGACTCGTGCATCGCCTCTGATAAGGTCGGATGGGGAAACACCGCTTGCATCAATTCCGCTTCGGTCGCCTCACATTGGCGAGCGACCACATAGCCTTGGATCAGTTCAGTGACCTCAGGCCCAATCATATGCGCGCCCAAAAGTTCACCTGTTTTTTGATCAAAAATGGTCTTAACCATTCCGTCATCATCGCCAAGGGCGATAGCCTTGCCATTGCCGCGAAACGGAAACCGCCCAATCTTTAGCGTATAACCAGCATCAAGAGCAGCTTTTTCGGTCAAGCCAACGCTTGCAATCTGTGGTCGGCAATAGGTACAACCCGGAATATCAGTGGCTTTCATGGTATGACCATCGCTCTTTCCTGCGATATGTTCGGCGGCGATCACCCCTTCATGGCTGGCTTTATGAGCAAGCCATGGCGCCCCAGTCATATCGCCAATGGCATAGATGCCCTTCACATTGGTCTGACCAAATCCATCAGTTACCACATGGCCACGGTCTAGCTTAACCCCAGCTTCTTCCAGTCCAAGATTTTCAACATTTGCCGTAATACCGACCGCAAGGATGAGACGATCTGCACTTAATTCGGTGGTTTTTCCATCGATTGCAACCCTAGCCTTAACCCCAGTTGCTGGGGCTTTACTGGCGTTAACCTGTTCAAGTTTTGCCCCTTTGTGAATGGTAATACCTCTTGCCATAAAGGCCTTTTCTGCCATGGCGGAAATCTCATGATCTTCGACTGGCAAAATACGGTCTGCGGCCTCAACTACCGTCACATTAACCCCCATATCCGCATAGAATGACGCAAACTCCATCCCGATTGCGCCTGACCCGATAATGATCAAATGCTTGGGCATAGTTTTAGGGGTCATGGCATCGCGATAAGTGACAATGTTTTCACCATCAGGGGTAATTCCGAGCAAATGCCTTGCCCTTGCCCCTGTTGCCAGTATGACTTTTCTGGCGCGAAGGGGATCACCTTTATCTAGGGTGATTTGCCAGTCTTCGCCAGATTTTTCGCGCAATTGCGCGGTTGCCGCATAGACGGTGATTTTATTCTTTTTCATCAGATGATTTATGCCAGCAGATAGGGTTGCCGCCACATCGCGTGACCGTTTGACTACTTTTTCAGGATCAAAGCTCAACTGACCTATGGTAATGCCAAATTGATCTGCGGTCGCCGCCAGATGATAGATTTCTGCCGCGCGAAGCAAGGCCTTTGTCGGAATACAGCCCCAGTTCAGGCATACCCCACCCATATTTTCGCGCTCAACCACCGCCACTTTCAGCCCTAATTGGCTCGCCCGAATAGCCGCGACATAGCCCCCCGGCCCACCACCAATGACGACCAGATCATATGTTGATTTATCCGACATTCGTGTCTCCTAGATAAGGGCTAGCATAGGGTTTTCAACAATGGTCTTGAACTCAGCCATCCATTTTGCACCAACCGCGCCATCCACAACCCGATGATCACAAGATAAAGTGGCGGTCATCATTGTTGCTGTGGTAATGGCACCATCCTTGACAACTGGCATTTCCCGGCCAGCACCAATGGCAAGAATAGCCCCATGCGGCGGATTAATGACCGCGGTGAACGAAGAAATCCCAAACATCCCAAGATTGGAAATGGTGAAACTGCCGCCGCTAAACTCTTCAAGTTTCAGGCGGCCTTCTTGGGCTTTTTGCACCAATGCCTTGACCTCACCTGACACAGAGGTCAGTGATTTCTGATCCGCTTGCCAGACAATAGGGGTAACTAATCCGCCTTCTAGCGCAACCGCCACCGCGATATCCGCATGATGCCATTGCCGGATATAATCGCCTTCCCATGAGGAATTGACCTCAGGTACCTTAATCAAACAGGCCGCCGCACATTTAATCAGCAAATCATTGATCGTGACCTTGGCCGCATCCGACTGGGCAGAATTGATCGCCTTTCTGGCCGCCAGCAAGGCATCAAGTTCTATATCCATATTCAAATAGAAATGAGGGGCGTCCTGCATAGATTGTTGCAAGCGTGAGGCGATCACCTTGCGCGTTGTGCTTACCGGTATCAGGGTGGACTGTTCTGATGGATCAGCAGGCATAGCCCTTGGCTTGGCAGTATCTGTCCTTGCCATTCCGGGGCTAGCGTTTTCGACATCCTGTTTAATAATGCGGCCATGGGGCCCTGTGCCTTTCAGATGCGATAGGTTAATGCCCTTTTGCTCAGCAATTCTTCTGGCTAATGGGCTGGCAAATATACGATCCCCTTTATCGCCGTTTTGGGCGGCTTGGGGTTGGGCCGTATCCTTTTCTGGCATGGGCATGGCCTTAGGCATTGGGGGTGAGGCCTGCTTAACAACCTGCTCTTCGGTTGCTGGCCTCGCGGCTGGTTCTGGCTTTGCTTTAGGCGCGGCAACAGGCGGCTGGCCACCTAACGCGCTTTCTTCGCCTTCATCCAGAATCTCTGCGATAGCTGTTCCTACCGCAACCCCTTCGGTGCCCTCAGCAACAAGAATACTGGTCATCACCCCATCATCTAGAGCCTCAACCTCCATCAAGGCTTTATCAGTTTCAATTTCGGCAATCACATCACCTGACGAAACGGTGTCGCCCTCTTTCACTAGCCATCTGGCTAGTTTTCCCTCGGTCATGGTTGGCGACAAGGCTGGCATATTGATTATGGCCATGGCTTATCCCCTTTCCTTTTGATAGGTCACTTCACGCGCGGCTTGAACAATCGTATCCACCTGCGGCAGAGCCAAGGCTTCAAGATTTGCGGCATAGGGCATAGGCACATCCGCCCCGGTGACACGAAGAGGCGGAGCGTCAAGCCAATCAAAAGCCTTTTCCGTGACTTGCGCTGATAATTCTGCCCCAATTCCGGCAAAAGGAAAGCCTTCTTCGCAACTGATAAAGCGGTTTGTCTTTTTTACTGAGGTCAGAATCGTATCAATATCAAGGGGTCTTAATGACCGCAGATCAATCACCTCGGCACTAATGCCTTGAGCCGCTAAGGTTTCGGCGGCTTCTAGAGCTTTGCCTACCATAATGGAAAAGGCGGTGATGGTAACATCCGTACCCTCACGAACGATATTCGCCTTGCCAATAGGAACAAGCCAATCTTCGTCATCAGGGACATCAAAACTTTGCCCATAAAGCACTTCATTTTCAAGGAAGATCACGGGATTTGGGTCTCGAATGGCAGCTTTGAGCAAGCCTTTGGCATCTGCCGCCGACCACGGCGCGACAACCTTTAACCCCGGACAATGGGCATACCAACTGGCAAAACATTGCGAATGCTGAGCGGCAACCCTTGCCGCCGCCCCATTTGGGCCACGGAATACAATTGGACAACCCATCTGACCGCCTGACATATAAAGGGTTTTAGCGGCAGAATTAATAATCTGATCAATGGCTTGCATGGCAAAATTAAAGGTCATGAACTCAATGATTGGGCGCAATTCCCCAAAGGCGGCACCCACCCCTAATCCGGCAAAACCCATTTCGGTGATCGGGGTGTCAACGACACGGCGTGCGCCAAACTCATCCAGCAATCCTTGCGATACTTTATAGGCGCCTTGGTATTCGCCAACCTCCTCGCCCATCAGAAAGACATTTTCATCCCGGCGCATTTCTTCTGCCATGGCATCCCGCAAGGCTTCTCTCACCGTAAGGGGGGTTAGGACACCCGAATGTGGGGTTGCGGAAAAAGTTTCCGCAGGTTTAGCCGCAAGCTTAGCCACAGAGCTAGGTGTTAGAGGTTCTGCGGTTTGGGTTGCCCCTTTTTGATCATCTTCAGGTGTTGGCATAGCCCCCTCACCCGTATCAAGAACCGCAATGATAGTGCCAACAGCAATGCCATCTTGGCCTTCCGTGACCTCAAGGGCGGTAATTTTGCCATCATCAAGGGCTTCGACTTCCATCATGGCTTTATCGGTTTCAATTTCTGCGACAACATCCCCAGAACGCACATCATCACCGACTTTGACAAACCATTTGGCTAGTTTTCCTTCGGTCATGGTGGGCGACAAGGCCGGCATGGTAATCGTGACGCTCATGATACGCCTCCCTCAAGGATCACATCTGTCCATAATTCGGCCTCATCAGGTTCAGGGCTTGCCAAGGCAAAATCCGATGCCTTGCTAACGATAGCCTTGACTTTGGTATCCAGCGCTTTGATCTTATCGTTTTCAACGCCATCATGGACTAAGATTTCACGCAAGGAATCAATCGGGTCACGCTGTTTGCGCATGGCATCGACTTCTTCACGGGTACGATATTTCGCCGGATCAGACATCGAATGCCCACGATAGCGATAGGTCTGCATCTCTAGGATAAACGGGCCTTTACCCTCACGGCAATAGGCCATGGCTTCTGCGCCTGCCTCACGAACAGCGAGAACATTCATGCCATCAACTTGCATTCCCGGTATCCCGTAAGCCTTACCCCTATCCGCAAGATCACGCCCTGCGGCGGCACGCGACACGGAGGTTCCCATTCCATATTGGTTGTTTTCAATGACAAACACGACGGGCAATTTCCAAAGTGCCGCCATATTGAAACTTTCATAGACTTGCCCTTGGTTAATCGCCCCATCACCAAAATAGGTAAGGGAAACGCCGCCTGTGTTTCGATATTGATGGGAAAAGGCTAACCCAAGACCGATCGGAACTTGCGCCGCGACGATGCCATGGCCACCGAAAAAGTTTTTCTCACGGCTAAACATATGCATAGAGCCGCCCTTACCACGCGAATAGCCATCACGGCGGCCTGTCAATTCGGCCATCACCCCATCAGCGGTCATGCCGCAGGCCAGCATATGCCCATGATCCCGATAAGAGGTAATCACGCTATCCCCTTCTTTTGATACCGACTGCATCCCGACAACAATCGCTTCTTGCCCAATGTAAAGATGGCAAAACCCACCAATTACACCCATGCCATATAATTGACCGGCTTTTTCTTCAAACCGGCGGATCAGCAACATTTGCTCATAAAGATCAAGCATGGTGTTGGTATCTGGATATTCAGGGGTGACATTTTTTGGCGGACGCCCCTGCACGCGTCGAATGTTCTTTTTTGTAGCCGATACCGAAGATTTGCCAACCCCAGCAGGCTTCGCCGTGCTTGCGGACTTAGGTGTTTTCGCCATGATTTACCCCCAGAGGAATTTCATAGCCCTATTTTTTCAGAAATAATAAAAAATACAATAAGTTTTTTATTATTGATTTTATTGTATTTTTTTGTTATTAACTATATTTAGTTAATTCATTAATCAATAAAAATGACCACTTCATTATTGTCATAAAGGCCATTTTTTTGGCGCGCCAATTCCCCCAACATATCGGGATCAACGGTCTCCGGCGATAACAGGCTAACCTTTTTACGCAGATAGGTTTCTTCTAATTTGAGGTTATTAAGCTCAGAGGTAGCGGTAACAATGTCGTCATCAAGAGGACGCAGAGACATCAACCCTTCATCAGCATTGATCAGCTGCATGGCAAAAGAAATCATCATCGCCATCATGATGATATTAAATCCGAAAGGGAGATATTCCCTAATTTCCTTTACATCCATCATTTATATAAACCTTATATATAAGAAATTATTTCGATTTTTCTAA
>JALRFL010000153.1 GCA_023259875.1 Alphaproteobacteria bacterium | reverse complement strand
ATTGGTGTGCTTGCAGGTATGCGTGAAGGTTCGCGGACAGACCGCACACTATCCACCTTCTCAATTATCACCACCGCGACCCCTGAATATGTGTCTGGCGTTGTTTTTATTTCCATTTTTGCTAGCGCCGCCTTTGGATTGAAATGGTTTAATGGCACGGCGACCTCGGCAATGGATGATGCTACTTTTGCGAATTTCACCCTGCCGGTCATTACCATCGCGCTTTATGGTGTGGGGTATATTGCGCGTATGACCCGCGCATCTATGACCGAAGTCATGACAGCGCAATATATTCGCACCGCTCGGCTCAAAGGTGTGTCGTTCCGAAACATTGTTATCAAACACGCTCTGCGGAATGCTCTGATTGCACCATTTACGGTCATCATGCTGCAATTTCCATGGCTTTTGACTGGTGTTGTTATTGTTGAGACCTTGTTCAATTACAAAGGCTTTGGCTGGACACTGATCCAAGCCGCAGGCAATAACGATATTGAATTGCTTTTGGCCTGTTCTATTGTGGCTGTGCTTGTTGTTCTGGTGACACAGTTAATTTCTGACATCGGATATGTTTTCCTCAACCCCAAGATCAGGGTCACCTGAGGCAAGAATTAGCATGGAACCATTAACCTGGACACAAATTATCATTCAGATGTTCATCCAATTCCTTCCGGTTTGGATTGGCATGGCTGTGATCATGTTTTTCTCAAGCCTTTTTCGTGAACGGCTAGGGCTTTATGGTAGGCTCTACGGCTCGCGCGTTGGCTTGATTGGGTTTGCTATTGTGTTGTTCTGGGTGCTGACGGCGATTTTTGCAGATATGATTATCACCGCGGACCCGTTGGCACAGGTATCTGGGATGAAAAACAAAGTGCCCGGAACGCCAGTGCGCGGCATGGAAGGTGAGTTTTATCTGTTAGGCGGCGACAATCTGGCGCGTGATGTGTTCTCGCGCATGGTGATGGGGGCAAGAAATGTGCTTTCTATCGCGCCTGCGGCGACGGCCTTTGCCTTTATGGCTGGCATTACCCTTGGCTTACCAGCGGCGTATTTTGGCAAACGGCTGGATACGGTCTTAAGTTTTATTTCTAATCTGGTGCTGGCCTTTCCGGTGATTTTGCTGTTCTATTTGCTCGTGACACCAGAAATCAGGGTCACTGGCATTCCGACGATTATGGCGGCGGTGCTATTCTTGTTTCCAATCATTTTTCTGGTGCTGTTGTTTCAATCACGGTTTTTCAACCAACCGGGCAAGAGAAATCTCTATTGCGGCATCACCCTGATTATCTGTCTTTGGGCGTATTCGGGTTTGGCGTTTAACGCTGATCCGCTTGGGGTATTTTACATGGACCCGAATTTGCTAAATGTCTTTGTATCGGTTGTTTTTGTGAATTCCCCTACGGTATTCCGTATTGTTCGCGGCATTACGCTGGATATCCAAACCCGCGAATATGTGGCCGCCGCGCAGACGCGCGGTGAACGGTCTTGGTATATTATGTTGTGGGAAATCCTGCCTAATGCCCGTGGGCCATTGATTGTGGATTTTTGCCTGCGTATCGGATACACCACCATCTTATTAGGGACACTTGGCTTCTTTGGCCTTGGCGTTAGCCCTGAAAGCCCTGATTGGGGTTCTACCATTAACGATGGCCGGAAACTCCTTTCTATTTATCCTCACCCTGCCCTGCCACCTGCGATTGCGCTGATGTCGTTGGTGTTAGGCCTCAATCTTCTTGCTGATGGGCTGCGAGAAGAATCCCTCAAGGATTAGGAGCAGACCCATGGCCACAAAAAAAGGACAAGCGGTTCACCCCATCCTAGAAATTGAAAACCTTTCTATTTCTTTTTTTACCCGTAAGTTTGAAATTCCTGCGGTGATGGACTTCTCATGCACCGTGATGCCGGGGGAAGCCATGGGGCTTGTCGGCGAATCCGGATGCGGAAAATCTACCGTTGCCCTTGGGGTGATGCAAGATTTAGGGGTAAATGGGCGAATTGTTGGGGGGTCGATTAAGTTCAAAGGCCAAGATTTATCAAAATTAAGCGAAGCAGAATTGCGGCAAATTCGCGGTTCAGAAATTGCCATGATCTATCAAGAGCCCATGGCATCACTCAACCCTGCGATGAAAATTGGTCAGCAACTGGCCGAAGTGCCCATGATCCACGAGAATATGAGTGCGGCTGATGCTATGGATTTGGCGCGGCAAGTGGTTGAAGATGTGCGCTTGCCTGATCCTGACCGAATTCTTCAAGCCTATCCGCATCAGCTTTCTGGTGGCCAGCAACAACGGATAGTTATTGCGATGGCGCTGATGTCCAAGCCATCTTTGCTGATCCTTGATGAACCCACCACTGCCTTAGATGTGACGATTGAGGCTGGTATCGTTGATCTGGTTAAAGATTTAGGCAAGAAATATGGCACCTCAATGCTGTTTATCAGCCATAATCTTGGCCTTGTCATGGATGTTTGTGACCGTATCTGTGTCATGTATTCAGGTGAAGCCGTTGAGACAGGCGATGTCAAAGATGTCTTTGACAATATGCGGCATCCTTACACCCAGGCTTTGTTCCGTTCTATTCCCCTGCCTGGCGCGGATAAAAACTCACGCCCATTAGTGGCTATTCCCGGCAATTTCCCCTTGCCCCATGAACGCCCAGAGGGATGTAATTTTGGCCCACGCTGTTCTTATTTCAAAGAGGGTCTGTGCAACAAAACCGCCATCCCTATGGCTGAGGTCAATAAGCGGACTCGCCATAACAGCCGATGCTTGCGGTATGATGATATCAATTGGGATGAGGCCATAGCCGCCACAGATACCCTAGAGGATGTGGATAAGGGCGAGGTGGTGCTGGATATCCGCGACCTGAAAAAATATTATCGCGTCACGGCAAATGCGCTCTTTGGTTCTGGCGGAAGCAAATTGGTCAAAGCCAACGAAACCGTGAACTTTAGCGCACATGAATCTGAAACCGTTGCCATTGTGGGCGAGTCTGGTTGCGGCAAATCCACTTTAGCGAAAGTCTTGCTTGGGCTGGAAACCGCCACAGAAGGCAAAATCACCATGCTTGGGGATGATATTCAAGATATTCCCATTGAAGAAAGATCAACAAAAACCGTGTCCACGGTTCAGATGGTCTTCCAAAACCCGTTTGATACCCTCAACCCGTCAATGACAGTTGGTCGGCAGATTATTCGCGCCCTTGAGGTGTTCAAGATTGGTGAGAATGATGCCGACCGAAAGGAACGGATGCTAAATCTGCTGGATATGGTGAAACTTCCTAGGGAGTTTGCTAACCGTATGCCGCGCCAGCTTTCCGGTGGGCAAAAACAGCGCGTGGGCATTGCTCGCGCTTTTGCGGGTGATGCTAAAATTGTCGTTGCTGATGAACCTGTTTCCGCCCTTGATGTCTCTGTTCAGGCGGCGGTGACCGAATTGCTGATGGAAATTCAGCGCCGAAACAAAACCACCCTTCTCTTTATCAGCCATGATTTGTCGATTGTTCGTTATCTTTCAGATCGCGTCATTGTCATGTATTTGGGGCATATTGTTGAGGCTGGGACAACCGATCAGGTCTTTAGCCCGCCTTATCATCCTTATACCGAAGCCTTACTTTCTGCGGTTCCCATTGCTGACACACGGATTAAACGCAAGCGGATTGTTTTAGATGGCGATATACCATCGGCGGTTAATCCGCCCACCGGATGCCCGTTCCAGACGCGGTGCAGTTATAAGTCTGATGTTAAGGGAAATCTTTGTGAAACCACCCTGCCAGAAACAAGAACCCTGAAAAACGGCCATCAGGTCAAATGCCATCTTAGCGACCGCATTCTCGCCCGGATGAGCCCCGTGATCGCTCTCGCAGAGGATAAGAAGCGTAAGAAAGCCTAAAATGATAACAATATCCCATTGTTTTCTTTAGGTTTTATGACTCGGTTTTCCGTTCATCACTTATCAACTGGATCATGGCCCGTTATGCGATTATAGTTAAGGCTTATTCATTATAGTCTTGCGGCATTCATGTTTTCTCCTCTTAACCTGCCACCTCTTTATCGTGCTATTGCAATTATCCTTTTTGGAATTTTAGCATTTGATCTCATGGGGGTGGTTGTTCGGTTGCTAAGTGATGAGTTTTCGATTTATCAGATCAGCACCATGCGCAACCTGTTTGGCACAATCCCGGCAGTGGTTTTTGTGTTGATTAGCCGGTCGGCGCGCGATGTGTTTTCTATTATGACACCGCGCTTATTCCTATTAACTGTCTTTCGCGCGTTAAGCGTCAATATGGCTCAAATTTGCTATTACACCGCGCTGAGTTATATCGCCTTTGCCACAGCCACAACGCTAGCCTTTGCTGGGCCATTATTTATCACCGCATTATCCGTTCCTGTTTTGGGGCATAAAGTGGGTTTCTGGCGATGGTCAGCGGTGATTATTGGTTTTCTTGGGGTGATGTTGATTATGCGCCCTGGTGGGGATGCATTTACGATTTATGCCATTTTGCCTGTCGTGGCGGCGATGGGGTATGCGTTATCGTCAATCACGGTGCGTTTGTTTCCCGAAGAAATCAGCTCAAGCGCGATACAGTTTGTAACCCAAATCGTCACAACCATATTTTCGGTGATCTTGCTTTATGCCCTAAGCACCCCTTTGCCTATCACCACAGGTCATGACTGGCTGATGTTTCTAAGCGTTGGCGTTTGTGGTGGTGTAGGGGTGTTATGCCTTGTGAGTTCATATCGCCTTGCTGAACCGGGTCAACTGGCACCTTTTGAATATTTTGGCATCCCGATCTCTTTTGTACTTGGCTATCTGGCCTTTTCTGAAGCGCCCTTTGGGCAATTAATCCCCGGGGTCTTCATTATCATTGGCGCAGGGTTAATTATTGTTTGGCGCGAACGCAAGCATCAAACCTCTGAAAGCGTTTGACGCAAATCGCTTAACCAGCCCAGCCCCTGTTCTACCGATTTCTGAGGTCGGTATTCTGCCCCCAAATAGCCTTGATACCCACGCGCCAACAAATCGCGGCATAAATTTTCATAAGACACGGTGCTATCATGCGGCTCACCCCGATCTGGCACCCCTGCGATTTGAATATGCCGGATATAAGGCCAGCATTGATCCAGTTCACGCAGAACATCACCCCCTTGTTTGGCGATATGATAACAATCAAACATCAGCCCGAGATGAGGGGCGTCAATGGCCTTAATCAGTCTTAGCGCCGCGTCCGTGTGATTGAGGTAATATCCAGGCACATCCATTGGATTAATTGGCTCAATCCAAATCTCAAGGTCTTGTTTAGCGGCGGCGTCTGCGGCAAAGCCTAGCAAGGATAGGAAACAGGCCTCGGCTTCAGGGGTTTTTTCAACCTTTCCAGCCATGACATGAACCCCGCGCGCGCCGATTTCCGCCGCATAGCCAAGGGCTGTTAGCACCCCTTCCCTTGCCTCTTTCTCGCGTCCCGGCAAGGCGGCAAGGCCAAAGTTATCCGCGTCACCCTTGGCAAGTGGCGTATTGAGCCCCAACATAGGCAAACTTGTGTCTTCAAGGGCTGCCCTTACCTCGGATGAGGGGATATCATAGGGCCAATGGCATTCTACCGCATCAAACCCATGCCGATAGGCGGCACGGATAGCATCCGGAAGCGCAAGGTCTTTCCACAGAAAGCCTAAATTGGCAGAAAATAAGATCATCCGAGGCCTATCTCTTTAATGCTTGAAGGATTTTTATTTTGCCTCTTATCGGTTCAAGGGTAAAGTGGTGTCATGATGTCATATCATCCGCATATCCGTAACCCTTTTTGAGAATCAATATGTCCAGAACCGTATATATAAACGGCAGTTATCTGCCTGAAGAAGATGCTAAAGTTTCGATTTTTGATCGTGGATTTCTGATGGCTGATGCCATTTATGAGGTCACCGCAGTGATCGATGGCAAGATGATTGAGTTTGATGGACACCTAGAGCGAATGCGCCGTTCTCTGCGTGAGCTTGATATCGCTTATGACCCAAATAAAGAAGAGATGTTAGCCATCCACCGTGAGCTGATTGCACGCAATCACCTTGTTCATGGCGGCGTTTATATTCAGATCACACGCGGCAACCCCGGTGACCGTGATTTCCTTTATGCCGAGGGGGAGAGCATCCCCCCAACAATCGTGTTGTTCACTCAAGAAAGGCCAGACCCACGCCACTCCAAACTAGATAAAGGCTGGGCTGTGATGACAATGGAAGATTTGCGCTGGAAGCGCAGGGATATCAAAACCGTTCAGTTGCTCTACCCATCTATCGCAAAGACCACGGCCAAGCGTTTAGGTTTTGACGACACTTGGATGATCGAAGATGGCACCATCACCGAAGGCACATCCAATAACGCTTATATCATCAAAGATGGGGTGATTATCACCAGACATTTATCAAATGATATTCTTCATGGGATCACGCGTGCGTCGTTACTGAAATATGCGCAATCTCGACAAATGAAAATTGAAGAACGCCCCTTTACCCTTGACGAAGCCTTAGCGGCGGAGGAGGCCTTTGTGACCTCGGCGTCAACCTATGTCATGCCAGTGGTTTCTATTGATGGCCAAGATATTGGAACTGGCAAGCCGGGTGAACACACCCTTGCCTTACGCCAGATGTATATTGAAGAAAGCGTCAAGGTCGCCATATGATTTCTCGGCTTTGGCATTTTTGGCCATGGCTGATCCTGATCACAACAGGGACAGTATGGGGGCTTTCATTTTCTCTGACTAAGCTGGCTACGAATACCGGCGCGGCGGTGCTTGGTATTGCTTTCTGGCAGACTTTGCTTAGTGGCACTTTTCTGCTTATTTACGCGCTTATTCGCAATGGGTCATTGGGGATTAAACGGCATCATTTAGGGCTGATCTTGGTCATTGCTCTTAGTGGGGTTTTGTTGCCGGGGATCATTTTTTATTCGGCTTCGCGCTATGTTCAACCGGGGATTCTTTCTATCGCAGATACGCTTGTTCCGATGCTGACTTATGGCATGGCTTTGCTGATCCGGCTTGAAAACATATCTTATATCAAATTGTTAGGATTGCTGGCTGGTGCTATTGGTATCCTTTTGCTGGTTTTGCCTGAAAGCAGTCTGCCTAATGAACGCGCGGTGTTCTGGGTGCTGATGTCTTGTTTTGGCGCGGCAAGTTATGCCTTTGAAAACTTAATCATTGATCGCTATCAGCCAGACGATTTAGGCCCTATCCGTATCTCGGTAGGCATGAACTTGGTGGCGGCATTGATCATCTTGCCTTTAGCTATTTATTTTGACCATTTGTTTATCCCTCATTTTCCCCTTGGTCAGCTGGAATGGTCTATCCTTGGCATTGCTATGATCTCAGCGGTAGCCTATTCCAGTTTTGTGTTTCTGATTGTCAGTGCCGGCCCTGTTTTTGCCTCACAAGTGGGCTATATGGTGACACTTTCAGGAGTATTCTGGGGAATTCTTATTTTTGATGATCAGTATTCTACCAGCGTATGGTTGGCGTTGCTGGTTATGCTTGTCGGATTAACCTTGGTGCGTCCACGCCGCGATAAAACCCCTGTCCCACCATCTCTGCCATCAGGGGTAAAACCCTTTATCCTTGATCAAGGTATTGATCACAAAACCCAGAGAGTGGACAGCGATTGACACCCATTTTGAGGGCTGTCATGATATTTTTTTAACAATTATGAATTGGATAATGACAGCTAGCGATAAAAACCTAAAGAATGACACTATTTCACCTGATCAGGTGCAGTATTGGGACCAAGAACATCTTATCCACCCATGGAGTGATCTGACCGACGATCCTCCTGAAATGACCCAAATATCAAGCGCGGATGGCATTTATCTTATTGATGGTCATGGCAATAAGCTGATTGATGGCCCCGGGGGAATGTGGTGTGTTAATATCGGTTATGGTCGCCGCGAGATGGCGGATGCTATTGCTGATCAAGTCATGAAAATGACTTATTCCAGCCCTTGGTTCACGACTAACGAAACCTCTGCCCTGCTAGGCAAAAAAATCTCGGATAAAGCCCCCGGCGATCTGAATAATGTGTTTTTCACCAATGGCGGTTCTGACGCGGTAGATACCGCTTTGCGCTTTGTCCAATATCGCAACAACATCATGGGGAGGCCGCAAAAGAAAACCATTCTTTGCCGCGAGAAAGGCTATCATGGCTCATCCTATTTGGCGGCCAGCGTATCTGGAACAGGGCGAGAGCATGACCGGCGTTTCATGGACACGCATAGAGACCTTGTTTCCATGCTGCCAAATATCAACCCCTATTTAAGACCTAAAGGCACTAGCCTTGAAGAATGGTGCGATGCCAAAATCAAAGATATGGAAGATCGCATCATTTCGGTCGGTGCAGAAAATATAGGCTGTTTTATTGCTGAACCTGTGCTGGCATCTGGCGGCGTGATAATTCCCCCACCGGGTTATCATAAGCGGACACGCGAATTATGCCGGAAATACGATATTGTTTACATCTCTGATGAAATTGTAACCGCCTTTGGGCGAATGGGGCATTGGTTTGCGTCTGAGGCGGTGTTCGGCATCCAACCGGACATCATTACTTGTGCCAAGGGGTTAACCTCTGGGTATGTTCCGATGGGGGCGGCCATCATTTCTGATTCGCTTTTCAAAGGCTTTGATCACATTGATGGCTCTCATCCCTTTACCAATGGTTATACCTATTCCGGACATCCGGTGGCGGCGCGGGCAGCGTTGACCAACATGGAAATCATGGAACGGGAAGGCATCATGGAACATGTGCGTGAAATCTCCCCTTATTTTCAAGATCGCCTGCGTCAGATTGGCGATAAATATGACATTATCGGTGATGCACGTGGGATGGGCTTACTTGGATGCCTTGAAGGGTTGGCCTCTACCAGCGCATCAGAAGAAGCCCGATTGAGGATTGATAGCCATTTTGGTCAGATGATGGACGAAGCTTGCGAAAAGCGTGGACTCCTTGTTCGGCCGATTATCAATATGTGCGTATTTTCCCCACCACTCATCATTACCCGTGATGAGATTGATAAACTCTTTGATATCCTTGAAGAAGCTATCATTGAGGTGCAGAACACCATTTAGACATAACCATATGCAGAGGGGCAATGCCAATTTGATCTTTGCAATTAGGCTATTGCATAAGAAGCAAATCTTGCCATAATAAAATAAACTAAAAATAAAGGAGGAAACCATGGTAAAGCTGAAGCATATTTTAATGGCTACCGCAGTTAGCACCCTTGGGATGCTAGGCACGGTCCAAGCCACTAACGCCGAATTGATCATCTTTGATTGGGGCGGATATGAAGACGAGAATTTTTTCCAAGATTATATGGAAAAATACGGCAGTCCGCCTTCATATAACTTCTTTTCTGATGAAGAAGAAGCGTTTCAAAAGATTCGGGCTGGTTACAAGGCCGATTTGCATCACCCATGTTCTCCCAGCGTCGTTAAGCTGAGAGACGCAGATATGTTGTTACCGATCGACACCTCACGTTTGACCAATTGGGATAAAGTCATTCCTGAAATGAAAAATCTTGATGGCTTTAACACCAATGGCAACCAGTGGGCTGTGCCGATTGATTGGGGTGCAACAGCCATGACCTATCGCACAGATCTGGTCAGTGAGGCCGATGCCTCAACCCTGCAATCTTTTGCTGATCCGAAGTTTCAAGGTAAAGTTTCAATCCCAGACAATGTTGATGATGCTTATGCCCTAGGGTTTCTGGCAATTGGGGTAACCGATTGGAATAAAGCCAGTGATGCCGAATTCAAAAAAGCATCTGATTTCCTTCGGGCAGTTCATAAGAATATCCGCACCTATT
>JALRFL010000185.1 GCA_023259875.1 Alphaproteobacteria bacterium | reverse complement strand
GCAAATCTTTATGGTCTAATTGATCATCATCGGCTTCGGTCATGCGTTATCGCCCTCATGATCAAAACTGCGATAGCCAGATATCGTCAGCCCATAGCCTTCAAGCCCTACGATATTGCGCTGAACATTTGATAACAGGATCATTTTATCAACGCCAAGATCATTCAGAATCTGCGCCCCAACGCCATAGTTTCGTATCTCGTTCCGGCTTGATGTGTCCCCAGAAACTTTGCGCTGAACCAGATCAGAAATCGTTGTTGGGCTTGGCTCTCTTAACATAACGATCAGCCCCCTGCCTTCATCGGCAATCATTTTCATCGCCGTTTGAATCTCATTCCCTGTTCGGCCAGAAAGCTCCTCACCCAAGACATCGGTCATCAGATTAATCGCGTGCATCCGAACCAACACAGGATCAGGGGATGACAAATCCCCCTTAATCAAAACAATATGTTCGGCATAGCTAGCGGTATTGATATACACCATCATCCGCCAGTCACCACCAATAGATGAGCGAAAGATAATCTCACCACTGCGCTTGATGATGGTCTGGCGGCGGCGTTTCCATGCAATCAAATCCGCAATGGTGCCGATACCCAACTGATGCGTTTTGGCAAAATCTTCAAGAAAATCGCGGTCAGCAAGCGAACCATCTTCGTTCATGATTTGGCAAAGCACGCCTGCTGGCCAATGTCCCGCGGCTTTGGCGATATCAACAACGGCTTCAGTCCTGCCAGCGCGTACCAAAGTACCGCCTTCTTTAGCAATCAAAGGGAACAAATGCCCCGGCGAGACAATATCAGACGCCCCATAAGCCGGATCAGCCGCCACACGGATACTATGTGCCCTATCCTTGGCTGAAACTCCTGTGGAAATGCCAAGCCGGGCTTCGATAGAAATGGTAATAGCGGAATGGCGCGGCGAGTCAAACATACGGTCATGAAAGTTCAAACCCAGATTGGTGGCTCTGTCCCGATCAATCGCCAAACAAATAATGCCGCGCGCGTGCTTAAGCATGGTATTAACGGCTTTATCGTCACAATGTTCGGCCAGAATACATAGATCCCCCGTGGATGAGCCGTCACGATCATCCATCAGGATGAACATTTTGCCAGCCTTGGCATCATCCAAAAGACGATCAATCGTGCTAACGGAAATCTGGTCAGCTTGATCAGGGGTCACTTTTCTAACCCTTTCTGAACAATATCCTGTTGAAACTGCGCCATCCGGGCAACATATCGGGCTAGCATATCCACCTCAATATTCACCGCCGAGCCATCACTGCAATCCGCCAAAGTGGTATGCGCCCAAGTATGCGGCACAACCATAATTTCAAACACCGTGCCTTTGACCCGATTAACCGTAAGGGAAATGCCGTCAATGGTAATAGACCCTTTGGCGGCAACAAATGGGGCTAATTCTTCGGGCAAATCAAACGCCATGAGGTAACTATCACCTTCGGGTTGAATTTTTGTTACCGTGCCTTTGCCATCAACATGACCTGAAACAATATGCCCACCCAGTTCATCCCCAAGCGCTAATGCCCTTTCAAGGTTGATCCGTCGGCCGACCTGCCAGTCTTGCATTGTGGTGACCTTTAGGGTCTCGTCAGACGCATCAACCATAAAGCTGTTGGCGGTGGCATCAACAAGGGTTAGGCAAATCCCACTACACGCGATAGATGCCCCCTCAGCAATAGCCTTACAATCCCATGGGGTTTTAATCTCAAGCCTAGCGCCTCCATCCGTTTTATGATTGATGGCGACCAGTTCTCCCAGCGCGGTAATTATTCCTGTGAACATGTCATCATGCTTTCAAAAACCTTTATCTTCCATCATCACCGATATGGTTAGCCATCAGGGCTAAGGCCATTATGCCATCATTTGCGTTGCCAGATTTCCAGCACATCCTCACCAAGCAGCTGTCGGTGATCAAGCCTATAACCTCTGCCAGCGTCAAGCTTTGTCAAACCCAGTTCCGCAACAGCCGGCAACCCGTCACCGCCAATGACCATCGGATTTCTGATCCAGATGATGCGATCTACTAAACCTGCCTTTATAAAAGAGGCTAACAGCGTGCCGCCAGCCTCAATCAGAACGCTGGTCATACCTTGTTTTGCCAAAGCTGACAAGGTGTTCATGGGATCAGGATAGCCATCTTGACCTGTTTTGACCGCCACGGTTTTAACCTCAACTGGCAAGGTGTCTTTATAGGATGAGGCGTCAGGGCAAATCACAAGCGTAGGAAATTGTCCGGATGTGGCAAAAATCTCTGATCTGGGGTCAAGCCCCTGCCCTGATGCCATGACCACACGAAGCGGTTGATGGGTGATGCCATCCAAGCGGCAAGTCAGCATAGGATTATCTGCCCTCACCGTACCTGCCCCAGTGAGCACGGCATCATGGCGTGATCGCAACAGATGCACATATTGCCTAGCCAATGCCCCAGTAATCCATTGTGAAGTGCCATCTCTGAGGGCAATTTTACCATCTAGCGAGGTGGCAATCTTGATCGTGACTTGCGGTCGTCCCATCAGACGCGCCTGACGATACCCTGCCAGTTGGTCGGCAATCGCATCCTTAAGAACGCTCGTGGTCACGGTTATCCCTGCGGCGGTCATAGCCGCAATTCCCCTGCCAGACACCCTTTCGTCAGGGTCTTGAATGCCTATGACCACACGGGCGATTCCAGCCGCGATTAACGCCTGACAGCAGGGTGGGGTCTGGCCATGATGTGAGCAAGGCTCTAGCGTGACATAGGCCGTTGCCCCTTTGGCAGAACCGCCTGCCGAAGCAAGAGCAACCGTTTCGGCATGGGGGCGGCCACCATCGGCGGTGACGCCGCGCCCCACCAACACATCATCTTTGACAATGACACAGCCCACAGCCGGATTAGGGGCAGTGCGCCCATCGCCGCGCCGCGCCATCATTAACGCGGATCGCATCCATTTCCGATCTGCGGCAGAAATCACATCAGACATCCGTAACGCTCAATTGCCAGAAGTTGCGCCAATCAAGAACAGAAAAGGGACTTTATTTGTCCACTTCATCCTTGACGAAATTCCCGAAATCTTGCGCTTCGCGGAAGTTTCGATAAACCGAAGCATAGCGAACATAAGCAACCTTGTCGATCTGGGCCAGTTCTTCCATGACCTGACGGCCTATCTCTTGGGTTGTGGTCTCTCCCTCACCTTGGGATTCCAGTTTGCGGACAATATTATTAATCCGTTGCTGAACCATATCAGGATCAACATTCCGCTTGCGAAGCGCGATATTCATGGAGCGTTCCAATTTATCACGATCAAAGGGAGAGCGTTTGTTATTCCGCTTCACCACCATCAATTCGCGCAACTGCACGCGCTCAAAGGTGGTAAATCGCGCCTCGCATGAGGCGCATTGGCGGCGACGACGAATAGCCGCGCCATCTTCGCAAGGACGCGAATCCTTGACTTGGGTGTCCTGGTGTCGGCAAAAGGGGCAATCCATGGGGATAACCTACAAGTTATTGATGAATGCCCCTTTTATACACAAAATCTAGTAAATTGGAAAGGCACGACAAAGATCGTGAACTTTTTTCTTAACCGCTTCTTCCACAGGGCTATTGTCATTACGGTTGCTAGAAAGGCCGTCTAACACCTCACCGATCAGCAAGCCGACTTGACGGAACTCATCTTTGCCAAAGCCGCGAGTCGTCGCCGCAGGTGTGCCAAGCCGAATGCCTGAGGTTACCATGGGTTTTTCAGGATCAAATGGCACCCCATTTTTATTGCAAGTGATATCCGCCCGTTCCAATGACACTTCAGAGATATCCCCAGTTAGTTTTTTCGGCCTAAGGTCCACCAAAACGATATGGTTATCTGTACCGCCAGAAACAATATCAAACCCACATTCCAAGAGCGTATCCGACAGCACCTTGGCGTTATCAACAACATGGTTGATATAGGTTTTGAATTCCGGCTTTAGGGCCTCGCCAAAACCAGCGGCCTTGCCAGCAATCGCGTGCATAAGTGGACCACCTTGAAGACCGGGGAACATCGCAGAATTGATCTTTTTGCCCAAGTCCTCATCATTGCTAAGGATAATACCGCCACGCGAACACCGAAGGGTTTTATGCGTGGTTGAGGTCACGACATGGGCGTATTCCAGTGGGCTGACATGAGCGCCAGTTGCCACAAGACCAGAGATATGCGCCATATCCACCATCAGATAAGCGCCGCAGCTATCGGCAATCTCGCGAAAGCGTTTGAAGTCAATCACACGCGGATAAGCCGAACCGCCAGCGATAATCATTTTAGGCTTATGTTCATCGGCTAGACGCGCAATTTCTTCATAATCCAGAATGCCGTCTTCGCGGCGAACACCATATTGCACAGCGTTAAACCACTTCCCGGACAGATTTGGGGCAGAGCCATGGGTTAAATGGCCGCCAGCCGCAAGTGACATCCCGAGGATGGTATCACCGGGCTTAAGCAGGGCGAGAAACACCCCCTGATTCGCTTGCGCGCCTGAATGCGGCTGAACATTAGCCCAAGCACAGTTAAACAGTTTTTTCGCACGATCAATCGCCAGTTTTTCCACCACATCTACAAACTCGCATCCGCCATAATAACGGCGACCGGGATAGCCCTCAGCGTATTTGTTTGTCAAAATAGAGCCTTGCGCCTCAAGCACAGCACGGCTGACAATGTTTTCAGATGCAATCAATTCAATGCCATCGCGCTGACGCGTCATTTCGTTATCAATCGCTGAGAACAGATCATGATCTGTTTCCATCAGAGGCGAATTGAAAAAGGTTTTCATTTCATTCATTTTTTTCTCCATTTTTCACGAGGGCTATTTGCATTCGATATCCTTAACGGACAAATCAGTCAACTTTTCTACTCTGGCCTTGTGACGCCCACCTTCGAATGCCGTATCAACAAACGCATCTATGCACGCTAACGCTGTTGTAGCCCCAATTAATCGTTCCCCTAATGCTATTACATTAGCATCGTTATGTTGACGAGAAAGAATCGCAGTTGTGACATCATGGCACAGCGCGGCGCGAATCCAAGGAAACCGATTAGCGGCGATAGAAATGCCAATGCCACTGCCGCAGACCAGAACACCAAAGGCATCCGATACCGGTTTCATATTCTCAGCAAGTTTAGCCGCATAATCAGGATAATCGACTTTCTCACCTTCATCGGGGCCTAGATCATGGATCATCATGCCTCTATCTGTCAGATGGGCGGCGATCTGCAGGCGCAGGGTGATACCAGCATGATCAGAGGCTAAATAGATTTCCA
>JALRFL010000147.1 GCA_023259875.1 Alphaproteobacteria bacterium | reverse complement strand
CGATGGTGGCGGCGTTCCCATATAGGTAATCGCTATCAGCGTAAAGATTGTGCCTAGGACATATTGGCAGAACACCAGACCCAGATAATCTGCCTCTGGATAACGGCGAAGCATCACGCCACCAAAAGCCCAAACCACTCCAGCCAGAAAGCCGAGAATATCGGTTGCCTCAAACATGATATCACCACTGCTAACCCCCATAATTAGGGCACATCCGATGAGCCCCAACCCATTAGCTAGCCAGCGCATCAGCGTGGCGCGTTCAGATAGAAAAATCATGCCCAAAATTGATCCCCACACCGGGGTAAGATAAAACAGCAATGTGGTTTTGGTGACAGAGCCAATCACCAAACCTGTGCAATAAAGGCTAAATCCGCCGCCAATAAACGCCCCTGCCAGCAAATACACTGGCCATAAGCGCAAGCTGGCCTTGATCTTATGATAGGTGAAATAAAATAACGGTGGAATTGGAATAGCGAGAAAGGCAAAAGTTGACCATAACTCTTGATAGCCAAGATGATCAAGCCAGCGCAAAGGCACCCAAAGCACCCCCCAGATTGACGATGAGATAAACACCACCATCAAGGCTTTACGCGTCGGCATCTCTTGTTGAAATAGCGCGGCTATCATCGGCGCTCCGAATTAAAGGTATCGCAAACTCACCTTGCCGAAATACCGTTTTGAAAGACTTAAGACATATCATAAATCAAAAGGGAACGAGGTGACAAATGCAATCAGCAGGTCAAAGGGATATTCCTTAAAGCGGCAATTTGCCTAACCTGACAAAGCGAGGCAGAACCATTGGATTAAGGAGAGGCTTTGTGCCTTAATGGCTTAACACTTGCGACAAGAACAGTTTGGTGCGATCTGATTTTGGTGAATTAAAGAAAGCCTCTGGCTCATTCTGCTCAACAATCTGGCCTTCATCCATAAAGATCACACGGTTGGCGACCTTGCGAGCAAAGCCCATTTCATGCGTCACGCAAATCATCGTCATGCCTGATTCCGCAAGTTCCACCATCACATCCAGCACCTCTTTGATCATTTCGGGATCAAGGGCAGAGGTAGGTTCATCAAACAACATAACTTCGGGGTTCATACATAAGGCCCGGGCAATCGCCACACGCTGTTGCTGCCCCCCTGAAAGCTGACCCGGAAACTTGCTGGCTTGTTCTGGAATCTTAACCCGTTCGAGCAAAGACATAGCGAGATCAACCGCTTCAGCACGCGGCATTTTCTTGACCCAAATTGGCGCCAAAATACAATTTTCTAAAATGGACAAATGCGGAAACAAATTAAATTGCTGGAACACCATACCAACATCACGGCGAATGACTTCAACATTGCGCACATTGTTATCCAGTGTTACGTCAAGAATGTTGATATCCCCATCCTGATGATGCTCAAGGGCATTAAGACAACGGATCAGCGTAGATTTGCCAGACCCTGACGGCCCACAAATAATGATCCTCTCCCCTTTGAACACATTGAGGTTGATATCACGAAGCACATGAAAGTTTCCAAACCATTTATTGACACCTTTCATGCTGATGACCAGCTCATCACTGACTTGCATCGTTGATGTTTTTTTCGCTTTTGCCATATGCTCACTCCGTTTTGGCGATATTCTGCCTGTTAACGATCCTTCTTGGCCAGTTTGCGTTCCAGTCGCATGGAATAACGCGACATCCCCAAACAGCACACAAAATAAAATCCGGCGACAAAAAGATAAAGGGTAATGGCCTGAACCGGTGATGACCACGCGGCGTCATTAATCGCCGATTGCGCCGCGCCCAACAGATCAAAAAGACCAATGATGGCCACCAAAGTTGTGTCCTTAAACAGCCCAATGAATGTATTCACAATCCCGGGAATGACATAGGTCAAGGCTTGCGGCAGAATGATGAGGCGCATGGTTTTCCAATAACTTAACCCCAGTGCCTTACCAGCCTCATACTGGCCTTTATCAATGGCCTGAAGCCCCCCTCGGATCACCTCTGCCATATAGGCAGACGCAAACAAAGTCACCCCGATCAAGGCCCGAAGAAGGTTATCAATCGTCACCCCTTTTGGCAGGAATAACGGCAAAGCCACCGAGGCCATAAACAATACGGTAATCAGGGGAATTCCGCGCCAAAACTCAATAAACAGGGTGGAAAGCATCCGGATCACAGGTTTTTCCGACTGCCGCCCTAGCGCCAAAATAATACCAAGTGGCAATGAGGCAATGATCCCCGTCAAGGCAACAACAAGGGTGACCATGACGCCGCCCCAATCACGAGTATCAACCACAGGCAGGCCAATTCCTTCCCCT
>JALRFL010000128.1 GCA_023259875.1 Alphaproteobacteria bacterium | reverse complement strand
AACACCCGTTATCAGGATAAATTTGGCTTCCCCTTTATTCTCGCGGTGAAAGGCCTTACCAAGGCCGATATTTTGGCAACCTTTACCCAACGCGTGGAGGCTGATGCTGAAAGTGAGTTTGCTGAGGCTTGCCAGCAAGTTGAAAAAATAGCTCTCCTTAGACTGCGCGATATGGTCTGATGGATAAAGAAATGCTATAATATCCCTTGATGAAATGTCAGAATGAGTAGACCCTTGAAACCCTCACCATATTTTGTCGTGAAAGGCGGTTTGCCGCCACAATCCCAACGCCTAGCTGATCGCGCGGTATTTACCACCTCATACGCCTTTATGCCGCGTGGGGTGATGACGGATATCGTCACCAGTATGTTACCGTTTTGGGATGCAACCCGTCTTTGGGTTTTGGCGCGGCCGATGACGGGCTTTTCCGAAACCTTCTCTCATTATGTGATGGAGGTAGGCTCTGGCGGCGGTTCAACCCGGCCAGATGATGACCCTTTGGCTCAACATGTTTTGTTTGTGGTTGATGGCCAGATCACTTTACATGACGGCAATAAAACCTCTGAATTGACTGCTGGGGGTTATGCCTATCTGCCTGCTGGGTCAAAATGGACTCTACATAATTCGGGCAAGGCGAATGCGTGTTTTCACTGGATCAGAAAACGCTATCACCCCGTTGATGGTATTCCTCTGCCTGAGGCTTTTATCACCTCTGATCAGGCGACAACGCCAACCCCAATGCCTGACACCAATGGCGTTTGGGCGACAAGCCGCTTTGTTGCGCCAGATGATTTGCGCCATGATATGCATGTCAATATCGTTACTTTTCAACCGGGGGGCGTCATTCCCTTTGCCGAAACCCATGTGATGGAACACGGGCTTTATGTGCTTCAGGGCAAAGGGGTTTATTATCTGAATGGTGATTGGGTTGAAGTTGAGGCAGGGGATTATATGTGGCTTCGGGCGTTTTGCCCGCAGGCTTGTTATGCCGCAGGGGATGAACCCTTTCGCTATCTGCTCTATAAAGATGTCAATCGGCATATGCCCTTGGCGCCCACACTTGGCGCAAACTAAAGATGACAAGCGGCGCAACCCATCTCATCCAAATAGAACCCATCAGCGCCGACGCGTTTGCCCCTTTCGGTGATATCCTCACCCTGAAACCTAGCCCTGACCATATGATCAATCAAGGTATGTGTGGCCGTCATCATGATCTGGCGCAATTAGCCTTTGCTGATGGTGGGAAAGCAGGGATTAGCCTTTTTGACGCTATCCCCCGTGACTTGCCTTATGCGTTGACGATGATGGAACGCCACCCTTTAGGCAGTCAGGCGTTTATCCCCATGCATGAACACGGATTCCTGGTGATTGTTGCCGCCGATGATGATGGTAGGCCAGCTACCCCACACGCTTTTCTCACCGCCCCACAGATGGGGATTAATATTCATATCAACATATGGCATGGCGTGCTTACGCCATTAAAAGCTCCTGGTTTGTTTGCTGTTATTGATCGCATTGGCGATGGCACAAATCTTGAGGAACACTGGTTTGAAGAAGCTTTTACAATCATCGCATAGTCACGCGAAAACATAGCTTTAAGCCAGTTGTGTATCACGTTAGCAAGGGAGGGAAACTTATGGCTAATGATACTTCTTTTGGAACGGCAGATCAGTTGCGGGATCCGAATTACCTACCGCCTCTTGGTCGGGCAATTCCTCTTGGCATCCAGCATATTCTGGCAATGTTCATTTCTAATGTAACCCCAGCAATTATTGTCTGTGGAGCGGCAGGGTTTGGCTATGGCTCAAACTCACCAGATTTTCCGCAGATGATCTATATGATTCAAATGAGTATGTTTTTCGCTGGCATTGCAACCCTGTTGCAGACCATTGGATTTGGCCCTGTTGGGGCGCGTCTGCCAGTGGTTCAAGGCACCAGTTTTGCCTTTGTCCCCATCATGGTTCCTCTGGTCGCAGGCAAGGGGGTAGATGCCATGGCAGTATTAATGGGCGGCGTGATTATTGGTGGGCTTTTCCATACGATATTAGGGTTATTCATTGGTCGCATCCGCTTTGCTTTACCGCCATTGATCACTGGTCTTATCATTTTGATGATTGGGCTAGCTCTCATTAAGGTTGGCATCCAATACGCTGCCGGAGGTGTTCCGGCTAAAGCAAAGGGATTAGCAGAATATGGCGGCCTTATGAATTGGTCAGTCGCTGGTGTGGTTATTATCGTTACGCTATTGCTAAAATTCTTTACCCGAGGAATGCTGTCGATAGCCGCGGTTTTAATTGGGATTATTGCCGGATATATCGTTGCCTATGCTATGGGTATGGTCAATTTTGACAATATTGGCAAGGCGGCGGTTGTGGCCTTACCTTCGCCATTTCATTTTGGTGTTGAGTTTAGCGCGGCGGCGATCATCGGCTTTTGTGCCATGTCATTTGTTTCAGCCGTGGAAACCGTTGGAGATGTCTCTGGTATCGCCAAGGGTGGAGCTGACCGTGAAGCCAGTGATGCAGAAATTCAAGGCGCAACTTATGCAGATGGTATAGGTACAGCCGTTGCAGGTGTCTTTGGCGCCTTGCCCAACACCTCATTCAGTCAGAATGTTGGCCTCATAGCCATGACCGGCGTGATGAGTCGCCATGTCGTCACCATTGGTGCGGTGTTGCTGATCTTAGCCGGGCTAGTCCCTAAAATCGGTGCCTTTATTTCCACCATTCCTATCGAAGTGTTAGGTGGTGGGGTTATCGTCATGTTTGGCATGGTAACCGCGGCCGGGGTCTCGATGCTATCTAGTGTCAACTGGAACCGTCGTAATTTGATTATCTTTGCGATATCGCTGTCTATTGGGCTGGGTCTTCAGATGGAACCTGAGGCGCTACAGCATCTGTCAGGCACAGCCAAAGTGTTGTTAACCTCAGGGTTACTTCCCGCGGCGGTGATCGCCATTATTCTCAATCTCATCCTGCCGGAATCGATTGACGAATAACACTACTCTATTATCGCAGGTGACAAGACCCATGATGGCCTCTTGTCACCTGCTTTTTTTATCTAACGCGATAATATGTTCTGCTAATGTTACCATATCATCTGCCATACAATCGGGCTTTTGATAAAGCGGATGGTATTCTGCCCCTGTGCGATTGATATAAGCGGCTTGCATTCCGGCATAAAGCGCGCCATGGGTATCCCAATCATGGGTGGCAACTAACCGCAGATCACCGATAGGGTGTTCAAGTTCAGCAGCGGCAAAGCTATAAACCAAGGGGTCTGGCTTAAATCGACCTGTTGCTTCGACAGAAATGATATGGTCAAAATGCCCCATCAGTCCCGCATGGGTCAATTGCCGATGCACCAAATCCCACGAAGAATTGGTAAAAGCCACCGTGCGATAGCCCTGATGCTTAAATAGACTAAGCGCTGGTACCACATCCCCATGAGCAGGCAGACTGGCAAACCCTGTTAAGATATCCGCACGTTGGGTTGCGGATAAGGACACCTTATACCGAGCCGCCATGGCATCAAGCATAATCCCTGCTAGATCAGCAAAGGTGCTTTCCACCCCTGTCATAGCAGAAACACAAGAGGAATGAAGCAGTGAGGCAAACCACTGTCCTGCGACTTGCTGATCCGAAAACACCGCCGCAAATCTGGCCTTCATTGGCGTCAAATCCAGCACCGTTTCGTTAATATCAAAAAGAATGGTATCGCGCATATTTATGGTCGCTCACTTATGCTCGCTCATCTATTTTGGCTCAGGGGACTAACGGTCATGAAATGATTGGCAGATCACGAGACGCCCTTGTGGTCAGCCATTCCGCCCCATCAGCGGTAAGGCGGATATTTTCCTCTGCTACCATGAGAAAGCCGCCATCATAAATCACCGACGGTTCTAAGGTTAGCACCATATCTGCCGCCAGTTCTGTTTTATCCCAAGCGGTATGGGAGGGGGCTTCGGTTAGTTGGATGCCTAAGCCATGCCCATAACGGCCAACATCATCACCGCCACCGGCCGCCGCGTCGGGGCGCAACACTTGATCCATCGCATGATATAAATCCGCTGGCGTTGCCCCTGGCCTTGCTATCGCCATAGCGGCTTCGGTGGCATCGTAAAGCCGTTGATGCGCCTCTTTGGCGGCAGGGCTAGCGTTTCCAAGGGCAAAATTACGGTCAAAATCACAAAAATACCCATCCCAAACAGAACCAGTATCCAGCATCATAACATCCCCTATGGCCAAGGGGCGATCATCTGGAGGTGCAATGATATCATGATATCCCCCAGAGCCGGCGGCACCAACCAGATAACTCACATCATCTGCCCCTGCAGCAAGGGCGCGGCGCTTAAACTCACGAAACAGCGCGGATAAGGGTAAGCCCGGTTTTACCCAGCTGGGAATATCGGCGAACACCCCGGATATCACTTGGCATATATGGCTGATCTTTTGAATCTCATGTGGGGATTTGATCATGCGGATGCGCTGAATCTGATGGGTGACATCTACCCATTCTCGGCTGGCTAAAAGCGTCTTGAGGGCAAAGATATCAGCAAGCGGCATCCGCAAGGCTGACTCGCGCCCCATTAACATTCCTATCCGCCCTGATGCCGGAACATGAGCGCAGATCACATCCGCCAATAGGCTAATGCCATCATCGGTTTCTGCTGGTGAAGCCCAGCTTTTGATATCCCCCACGAAACAGGTTTCCATCAACGGCACGCCAATAGTTGGGATCACAGCAACCGGATGACCATGGATAGGCAAAACAACAAACCATGGTCGGGTTGGGCTTTGCCAGAACGGGGTCATGAAACCGGTGAAATAGCGTATCTCTGGCTCGGTTGCAAAAACCATGGCCTCAAGTTGCATCTCTGCCATAACCGCTTGGGCGGCTAAACAGCGTTGTTCAAACTCTGATTTGGCAAATCCTCTTGCTGGAGGTGTTAGGGTATCAGGCATGATGGTTTCCTTTTGTTATAGCGGATCATCCGTTTCTAGGCCTGAGATTGATCTGCGCTGACGCGACCAAGGCAAGCTCTTTTTATCAATCATAGTAACGCCAACACCAAAAATTACCAGCGCCCCACCACCAAGCACATCCCATTCAGGGGTTTCCCCTAAAAAGACCACAGCCCCAAGAATAGCGGCAGGCGGAAGCAGCAAAAGAACCGGCATCACCATAGGCACGGGATAACGCCCCAAGACAAAATACCATGCGGAATACCCAATCACTGTCATCACAATGCCCAAATAGATCACCGCCCCCCAATCCGCTAAACTTGCCGAGACAATAAGCGGATAAGGATTCCCCTCTATCAGTAATGAGGCCACACACATTTGCAACCCAGCAATAATTCCCAACCATGCGGTGAGTTGAAAACCGCCTATGGCGCCATGTAGTGATCGCACCATGACCTGACCAAATGACCAGATACAAGCACCAGATAACACCAGCATCATCCCAACATAATCATTCCCTAATGATGGGGCCCCAAGAATGACAATCACCCCTATGATCGCCACCACCATTCCTATGATCTGTTGTCGGTTTGGGGTTTCCCCCAACATCACCGCCGCGATGATTAAGCCAAAAATCACCTCACTTTGGACAAGCAAAACCGCCGGCGTCGCATCAATCAGCGCAAGCCCCGAAAAGGTCAGACCATATTGCAAGGTTGAGGCAATAAAAGCGATCCATGACAGTTTAGCAAAAAACCCCCATGGAACAGGGACAAGCCAAACCAAAATCGCACCGGCCAAAAGAAACCGCATTGCCATCAGCATAAGAGGGGGGAAATGCCCAAGGCCTGCTTTTGCCGAAACAAATCCAAATCCCCATGTTAGGGGCACAATCAGGGCAATCAGAATATGGATTGGGCGCATCCCTTTACCTCACTTCACATCCCCTCATGCCGTTGCGGTGAGGACAGGGTTACTGTTTTGTTGTTAAGAAATTTCCAATATCATAAATAAAGAAGGCAATTTCACTTTCTAGCGGAAAGGACAAAACCCCCATGACGCTATATCCCATTGCCAGTGGCATCACATAGAACCGCACCATATAAAGGAACCATGCCACATAAAGAGGCCGCATCCGTGGAATCAAAAAAGCAGGGGTGATTGGCGCCCAAAGCCGGATCAGAGGGTTGGTCATCCATTGAAACGCTTTGTTAAAAAAGAAGTTTGAATCATCGCGAAGAAATAAGCTCATCCCAAAACGACCAATCAATGTCCACATGGCCGCACCCATAATATAATCCAAAATGATAACCCAGATAGGAAAAGCACTAACAGCGTCTGGCATAGTCGGTATCCCTCATTTGGTTTGGATTCAGGCTGAATATATATGATTGTCGATGGGCATATCCTGCCACAAAAAACGGGGCAGGAAAAGCACCTGCCCCGTCAATATTATGAATAAAAGGTTGCCTTAATGGCTTTCGACGTAGGTCTTACCTTTTGGTGTCCGGATGGAATCCACCATATCTTGGATTTCCTGATCTGGCTCTTTCGTCATGAGGCTTACCACCACCATGAGGAACAAGCTGACCGGCATGCCGATCATACCAAAGCGCAGACCATCAATGCCATACCATGGTGCCATACCATTCTGTACCTGATAGAGGTACCAAGCCCCAACACCAAAGCCGCCAATCATACCGGCAATAGCGCCAGCACGGTTAGCCCGTTTCCACCAAACGCCAAGGACGAGTGGGAAGAACAGGCCAGAATTGGCAAAGCAGAAAGCCCAAGCCACAGCCCCTAGGATACCTGTTAGCTTCATCGAAGCCACATAAGCACCCAAAGCACCAATCACCAAAAGCAAGATACGAGCGACCATCAGACGCTTAGCGGTATCAACCTTTGGATCAATGATCTTGTAGTAGAGGTCATGGGAAAGCGCATTAGCAATCGCCAACAGCAGACCATCGGCTGTGGACATCGCCGCGGCTAGACCACCTGCGGCTACAAGGCCGGAGATCACATAAGGCAGACCAGCCATTTCCGGTGTTGCCAACACAACGAT
>JALRFL010000059.1 GCA_023259875.1 Alphaproteobacteria bacterium | reverse complement strand
CAAGCCGCCAAGGCCATCAATATCAACCTCTGGCATGATCTCAACAAAATCCATGGCCGATAATTTGGCTTTGCTGGCCGCGCCAGAAATCAAATCAAGGGCCTGATAGTAACTCAATCCCCCGGGGGCACGGCCAATCGTGTTTGGGGCAATCGCAGGGTCAAGCGCATCGATATCAAAGCAAATGATCAGATGCGTATTTGGCCGAATATGATCCAACACTGGCGTGATGCCCTCTTGGTGAATCTGATGGGCTGTAAAAAACTTCACCCCCCAATTCACCGCGTCGTCGTACTCATCCGAATGAGCAGAACCAATCCCCCTTGCCCCAACCTGAATGATGGTTTTGATATGCGGCATTTCAGACGCACGGCGCATGGTTGACGAAAGCCCAAACCGCTCACCCATATGTTCTTTGCGCCAATCAATATGTGCGTCAATCTGAAGAATGGTGAAATCATCACCGACTTCTGCCATGGCTTCGATCATTGGGATAGGAACGGAATCATCACCGCCGATAACAATAGGCACAACCCCATTTTTGGCAATCGTCGCCACGGCCTCTCGGATCGCGTTTCGGTTGCTGGCAAAATCCTGTTCATCCCATTCCAAATCGCCACAATCCACCGCACGCATCGTGCCTTGGGGGAAAGTCGCGCCACCCAAATCAAAATTATGCCTTTCGATGTTCGCGGTCAGAGAGGCTATGGCTTGTCTTAAAGACTTTGGGCCATTCTTGGCATAAGCGCCCACAGACCCGTAAGGGGTCGCACAAGGCACACCGATAAACGCTGATGAGGCGCGGATAGTGGTGAAATCCTTGCATCTGTTGAGGCCTAAAAAAGTATCGGTGGATGTAGCGCCAAATAAGGCGGCTAAATCTGGTTTTCCTGACATTACGCTATGCTCCTTACTTTCGCAGATACCGGCCGGGTTGGGCGACGGTGTTTTGGCTTAGCCAACAACGCTCTCTAGCAGTAAGGGGCAATCTTTTGCTTTGCCTTGCCATTTGACATGACCTGATTCCAGCCAAATAGCCTTATCCGCAAACCCCAGCGAGGCATCCGAGTTTTGATCAACCAAAATGATAGCGATCTGCCTTTGCCGCAACTGTTCCAGCACTTCATAACATTCCATGATTACCCGTGGCATTAAGCCAAGGGAAATTTCATCAATCAGCATCACTTTAGGATTGAGCATGATAGCCCGACCAAAGGCCAGCATTTGCTGTTCACCGCCAGATAATGATCCGGCTAGCTGATGCGCGCGTTCATAGAGACGTGGGAAAATATCATAAACGCCGTCAAGCCGCTCTTTTTCTGACTGACGAGGCAGAACATAGCCACCTGTGATCAGATTCTCTTTGACGGTTAAATCTGGAAACACCCGGCGGCCTTCTGGCACGAGGCCAATGCCGCGCGCCGCCCTTTCATGCAAAGCGATCTGGGTGATATCCTCGCCTTCTAGATAAATCTGCCCCTGTTGAGGGATAACATGGCCAGCAATCGACATCACCAAGGTGGATTTGCCTGCCCCATTCGTGCCGACTAAGGCCAGCACCTCACCACCGTTTAAGGTGAAATCCGCCCCGTGCAACGCGGTCACAGGCCCATATCGGCTGATGATATTGTGAACCTTAAGCATCACTCCGTTTTCCCTAAATAGGCCAACTGCACCTCACGCTTGGCAAGCACCTCATCGGTTTTGCCAAAGGCCAGAGGGCGACCATTATTCTGCACATAGAGGATTTTACAAATCCGCCGCACTTGCGCCAGATTATGTTCAATCAGGATCACACTGCGTCCTTGCCGTGGCAGCCCCATGATAAGGTCTGCCATTTCCTCGCTTTCCTTTTTGCTAAGTCCGGCTAAGGGTTCATCCAGCAACAGCACCTTGGGTTGGCGCGCCAATGCCCTTGCCACCTCAAGCCTTTTCAAATAGCCCAGCGGCAATTCAGAGGGATATTTATGGATCACCGCCGCCAATCCGACTTCGGCCAGCAAGGCGCTTGCCACATCCTGTTCATATTGCCGTGAGCGATGCCACATGGCCTTAATCGGGGAAAGCAACTTTCCACCGCCTGCGGCTAGAGCCACATTATCAAGCAGCGTCATATCTTTGAGCGGTTTGATAATCTGCTGTGCTAGCGCCATGCCAAGATTGATCCGTTCCACAATCCGGCGGTTGGAAACATCTTGCCCATCAAGAATTATGCGCCCCTTGGCCGGGGTTAACATCCCAATGATCGCTCGCATCAATGTGGTTTTGCCTGCACCATTAGGCCCGATAAACCCTAACAGTTCATTATCACCTAGCACCAATTCTGCCCCATCCACCGCGTTCAAGCCACCAAAGGTCACGGTGACATCTTTTACCTCAAGCATAGGGGCGTGATGAGGTGAGGTTACCGGTTTTGCGGTTTGCGTCATGATCGGCTCCTCTGCTGGCGGAACCGTTTTGCCAGACCGCCTAATCCGTCAGGAAGAAACCGCATAGCAAAGAACAAAAGCAACCCATAGACCAGCAATTTATAATCATCAATCACTTGAAAAAATTGTGGCATCACCGACAATAACGCCGCCGCGATGGTCACCCCCCAGATTGAGCCAATGCCGCCAACAATCACCATGGAAAGCACCGTGACCGATTCCACAAATCCGAAACTATCTGGACCAATAAAGCGCACTTGATGGGCATAAAGCGCACCAGCAAGGCCAGCACCCGCGGTGCCAAGGATAAAGGCAAACAGCTTAAATCGCCGAACATCTATGCCCAAGACGCTAGCCGTGTCTTCGTCTTCGGCAATCGATTCAAAGACAAACCCCATCCATGACCGTTTGACATAAATCATGATCATGATGAAAAGGATTGTCAGAGCCAATGCCATCAGCAACAACCCGACCCTGCCACCATCAGGGGCAGGAATGCCAGATACCCCCATTTCCC
>JALRFL010000119.1 GCA_023259875.1 Alphaproteobacteria bacterium | reverse complement strand
AATATCAATTTTTGTTATTATCATTATGATATCGTTTAATTAAATACTTTCTTTGTGGCTTCTTCAAGACGATCCACCATCAGGTCAATTTCGCTATCGCTAATGATAAATGGCGGCGCCAGCAAAACATGATCCCCATGTTGTCCATCAATCGTCCCCCCCATGGGATAGCAAATCAGACCAGCCTCAAACGCTGCCGCCTTAAAAGCTCGGTGGATACCTTGCGATGGGGCAAACGCGGTTTTGCTTTCACGGTCTTCGACAAACTCCATGCCAAGGAAAAGCCCTCTGCCGCGAATATCACCAATGTGAGGATGCTGAGAAAAGCGATCTTTTAGCGCAGATAAGACGCGTTCACCCTTGGCACGAACTTGGCCCATCATGTCTTCACCGGTTAAGATATCCAGAACCGCGTTTGCGCCAGCCGTTGCCGCCGGATGCCCTAAATAGGTATGACCATGTTGAAAAAACCCTGTCCCATCAGCGATAGTTTGAAATATCTCACCTGAAACAAGCATAGCACCTATGGGCTGATACCCTGCCCCAAGCCCCTTTGCTATGGTCACGATATCTGGGCTGATGCCATCATATTCGGACGCAAAAAGATACCCTGTTCGCCCCATGCCGCACATCACTTCATCCAGAATAAGCAGCACCCCATATTGATCACAAATCTCTCTGATGCGTTGAAAATAACCAGTCACAGATGGCACCGCACCCAAAGTCGCGCCGACCACAGGTTCCGCGATAAAGGCCATGACTTGTTCTGGCCCAAGCCTCAAAATCTCTGCCTCTAACGCATTAGCGGCGCGCAAACCATAGGCGGCCTCCGTTTCATCTGGCCGTTGCTCGCGCCAAGCATAGCACGGCGCAATATGATGGGTTTCAAATAACAACGGTTGAAACATCTGACGACGCCAGAGATTACCGCCAGCGGCAAGAGCACCAAGCGTATTGCCATGATAACTTTGTCGTCTGGCGATTAAGTGCTGGCGTTGAGGTTCACCGCGCTCAACATGATATTGCCGCGCCAGTTTTATCGCCGCCTCTACCGCCTCTGATCCGCCTGATACAAAATACACTTTATCAAGGCCAGATGGGGCATGGGCAATCAGCTTATCGGCCAGTTCTTCTGCTGGTCTAGAGGTAAAAAACCCTGTATGTGCATAGGCCAGATCATCAATTTGTTGTTTGATCGCCTCTTTGACATAACGGTTATTATGCCCAAGGCAAGACACCGCCGCGCCGCCTGATCCATCCAGATATCTTTTGCCATCAGCATCAATCACATAGCATCCCTCACCTGCGACCGCGACAGGTGGATTTCCCTTTGCGTTACGACCAAAGACATGAGACATGGTTTCCCTCAATTCTTAACTGTTCCTTACGGCTTTCACCGCATTAATGTTCCGTTTGGGTCAAAGGCTGGTTTCTGGCTTATTCTAGCGGTCGCCAATGTACCTGCAATATTGACATGGCATCGGTGATCTTGACCAATGGCCTCGGTTTTTACCAACGCTAATGCAATAGGCGCGCCTACCCGATAACCATAACTGGCAGAAGTGGTTTTTCCTATGATCTGACCAGACATATCCAACACAGGTTCATTGCCGATAGGGGTGATATCCTGTTGATCAAAAATCAAAGTGGTCAAAGTTTTTTCAGGGGTTTTTCCCATTCTTGCCATCACGGCATCAAGCCCAATAAAAGGCGTTTTCAGATCAACCGCAAACATTAACCCTAATTGTTCAGGGGTATTATCGGTATCAATATCATGACCATAAGACAAAAACCGCTTTTCTATGCGCATGGCAGATTGGGCAAAGGCACCAACGGGTTTCGCCCCATGGGTTTTCAACGCTTGATAAAGGGTTATGGCATCATCGCATTTGCAAGTGATCTCCCATCCTGGCGCACCGACATAGGATAGTCGCCCGGCCATCACCGCAACGCCTGCTATCTCGCCCTTAGCATGATGGAAATAAGCGATCTGATTTAACCAATCAGCCCCCATAGCCTCTGCCAGATTGGCGGCATCGCGCCCCATCACCCCTAAAGTGGCATATGCCGTTGTGACATCATCAACAGACACATCCCAATCGTCTTTGGTTTGCCGCTTGATCCACGCCAGATCCCGTTTTAACGACGCGGTGCCGACATAAAGCCGAAAATGCTGATCATCCAGACGGAAGATGGTTAAATCGCTCATGATTCCGCCTTTATCGTTTAGCATCAGCGTATACATCACTGATCCCACAGGGCGTGCGATGCGGTTGCTCATGATACGCTCAAGGGCGCGTAAAGCATCTTTGCCTGTGACATCAATTTTGCCAAAACTGGACAGGTCTGTGACGCCTACGCCTTCTGTGATGCGCCTTACCTCACGCCCCACTTGATCAAACCAGTCCGGTTTATCAAAAGTCATCTTTGGGGATGGGTCAGCATTAAAATATAACGGCCGCTCATAGCCATAGGCCTGACCGAAACAGGCCTTTTCCATTTCCCATTCCGCGTGCAACGGTAGGTGGCGCAACCCTCGCGAGGTTGTCCACTGTCGCCCCGGATAGGTAATTTCATAATGCTTGCCCAGCACTTCTGGCACACGCGCCGATAACGCCGCCACATGTGACCATGAGGGATCAAAGCGTTTGGGGTCAGCTTCGTGCAAATCCATCGGCGGCGCCCCATGAACGATATGATGCGCCAAGGCCCAGCCAGCGCCACCCCCTGTTGCCACACCAACCGAATTCATACCGCAACCTAGATATAAGCCTTGGGTTTCTGCTGACTCACCTAAAAGAAAACTGCCATCAGGGGTAAAGCTTTCCGGCCCGTTTAAGAGCATTTTCACCTCAGCGTCTTGCAAAACAGGCAGGCGATGCAAGGCGTGTTGAAGCATCGGTTCAAAATGATCCCAGTCTTCGGGCAACAACTGAAAGGCAAAATCAGGCCCTAATCGGTCGGGATCAATGGGCTTGCCCATGGGCTCAAAACAACCGACCAGCAAACCGCCGGAGTCATCACGAATATATAAATGCCCATCATGATCAGATAAGGTGGGCATATTGCCAGAAATGCCCTCAATAGGGCGCGTTAACAAATAAAAATGCTCACAAGGCCAAACAGGAATATCAACACCTGCCATTTGCGCGGCCTGACGGCTCCATAAACCTGTGCATAGGGCAATGGCTTTGGTCTGGATCACGCCTTTAGTGGTCTCAACGCCTATAATTTTATGGCCTTCGGTAAGGATGCCGGTAACGCCCGTGTCTTCAAAAATGCTGGCGCCTCTTTTTCGGGCCGCTTTGATCAGTGCCGCACATAAATCCGAAGGGCTGACCCGACCATCATCAGGTGACCAAACCGCACCGATCACATCGTCACTATGCATCAATGGCCAGCGCGCTTTAGCCTCATTTGCTGATACCGAGACGGCCTCCACCCCATATAATTGGGCTAAGGCTTCTTGTCGGCGAATATGCGTCAAACGGTCTGGATTGGTCGCGATGGATAATGACCCTTTGTTAATCCATCCTACCTGCTGGCCGGTTTCCTCTTCCAACGATTGATAGAGCGAAATCGAATACTTAATCAAATTGGTCAGATTTTGGGTCGACCGTAACGCGCGCACTTGCGCGGCAGAATGCCAAGTTGTCCCAGAGGTTAGTTTATTGCGTTCGAGCAAAACCGCATTGCTAACCCCTTCTTTGGCAAGATGATAAAGGGTAGAACACCCCATTACCCCACCACCAATGACAACAACATCTGCTTGTGATGGCAATGTCATCACATGATCGGAACGGTCAATATCGGGATGCGGCATCGTTTCCTTCAATTCATCATCACAAGGTCAACTATAACAATCTCATTCTTCTTAGGGTGATGTGATTTAGTCAAATCATTTTCTTCAAAAAAACTTTATAAAGTGTTGCCAAAGAAAGTTTAACATTACAAGATAGTCTGATGTTATGTTCTGGCCGCGCTCATTCGAGGGCGAAGGATGTGACTTATATTTTTTAAGGAGGATTTCATGATTAAAAAGATTCTTGCTGGCGCAGTTGCCGCTAGCTTTGCGATGGCACCTATGGTTGCCACCGCTGAACAATGTTCAAACGACACATGGAACAAAGTTATGTCTCGTGGCAAGCTCGTGGTCGGCGTTAAAGCCGATTATAAGCCTTGGGGTTTCCGGAACACTGACGGTGAGATTGTTGGTATGGAAATCGATATGGCCAAAAATGTTGCTGATACTATGGGCGTTGATCTTGAATTGGTTGCGGTACAATCATCAAACCGTATGCAATTTTTGGAACAGGGCAAAATTGATCTGATGATTGCAACGATGTCTGACCGTAAAGACAGACGCGAAATTGTCGGCATTGTTGGCCCGAATTATTACACTTCTGGAACCAATGTGATGTCACCAAAAGCGTTGGGGCTAACAAGCTGGGAAGACCTGCGCGGCAAGCCTGTTTGCGGCAAGCAAGGCGCATTCTATAACCAGATCGTTGAACAGCGTTATGGTGCTGAAATCATTGCTTTCACCGGTAATGCCGAAGCCAAACAAGCTCTGCGCGACAAAAAATGTATCGCTTGGGTTTATGATGACAGCTCCATCGGCTCTGACCTAAGCTCTGGTGAGTGGGATGATTTTGAAATGCCACTTAACTCCGAAGACGATAACCCATGGGCACTGGCTGTTCCAAAAGCCGAACAGAATTGTGTCTTTGGTCGTTTCATGTCCGGTATGCAGTACCAGTGGCATCAGGATGGCACCTTGGCTGAACTTGAAAAGAAATGGGGCATTAAGCCGACTAAGTATCTTCAGGATAAGCAGGCGCAATACAACGATTGGCTGGCTGAATAGGCTGTTGCCTTAACGATTAATCCCGTCATGGAAACATGACGGGATTTATGTTTTCAGGGCTGGTGATTGACGCATGGATATTATCGCTGATTTTTTCAGACAAATGGCCGAAGACTACCCAAGATGGAATTTCATCTGGATGTATGAACCTGTGCAACAGGGCAAGATTCTTTCTGGCATTTGGATGACCATTAAATTATCGTTTTACTGTCTGATTTTATCAGTTGTCATTGGGATTGTTGGCGCCTTTGCCCAAGGCAGCAAAAATGTGATTATCCGTTCCCTTGTGCAAGGATATATTCAATTTTTTCGCAACACACCGCCTTATGTACAGTTGTTATTTTTCTATTTTGCCTTAGGCCAATTTACCCCGACTTACAGCCCTGATGGCTGGCTGGAAATTCCGATTATTTCGAATGTCGGTTGGGCCATTATCTCGCTTTCGTTTTTTGCTGGCGCTTTTAATGTTGAGATTTTCCGCGCAGGCATCGAAGCCGTAGCCGACAGCACCAAAGAAGCCGCAGAATCCCTTGGGTTTTCAAGATTTCAAACTTTCCGCTATGTGGTCTTTCCCTTAGCGATCAGGGTTTCTCTGCCCTCACTGAATAACAATCTCATCAATCTGATGAAAACCACAACCCAAGCCTATGGCATTGCTGTTCCAGAATTGCTTTATCAATCGGTGACGATTTGGAATGACTATCCGTCGGCGCAATATCCAACCATGCTGTTAGTCTTTGTTGTTTATATTCTGCTGGTAGGGGTTTTGGTCATGAGCATGAACCGTTGGGAAAGAAAATTGAGGATACCCGGTTATGGTCACTAGAATCCCTGGAATTACAAAACCTACCGCTACGGATTTGCCTGTCCTTAAGCCATTTTTGCCAAGGGCTCACCCTGTTCTTCATACCAGCGCATGGCTGGCTGGGTTTTCCCCATGGATGGGATTGGTTTTATTTCTGCCGTTGATGCTTTGGCCATTTGCTAGCCATGCGGCAGGGAATTTTACCATCATTGATGCCTTTGGCACCTTATGGAATTGGGTGCCGTTTCTGTTGAAATCCGGCTTTCTTTTTAATGTCATCATCTCGGTTTTTGCCATGCTTATTGGCACAATAGCAGGGATTGTTCTTGGCCTTGGGCAAATCTCAAAGATCACAATAACACGCAGAATAAGTTGGTTTATCACCCAGTTGTTTCGGAATTCGCCATGGCTGGTGCTATTGTTTATTGTGTTGCTGGCGTTCCCGTTTGAGATCACTGTCTTTGGCGTGATTATCATGATCCCAGACTGGATGAAGGCGGTCATCGGCCTGTCTTTGCCCATCATGGCCAATATTTCAGAAATTGTTCGCGGCGCCATCATGTCCGTTCCAACCGCCCAATGGGAAGCCGCAGAAAGCCTTGCCTTTAGCCGCCAACAGATTTTGTGGCGAATTATTCTGCCCCAATGCTTTAAGCGCATGATCCCACCATGGATGAATTGGTACGCCATTTTAACCATGGCAACGCCGCTATGTTCCTTGCTTGGTGTCGAAGAAATTATCACGCTTTCCCGACAAGCCATGGAGGCAGAGAACAACCACCCTGAGTTGCTTGTCCCTTTTTACAGTTTTGCGCTTGGGTTGTTTTTCATTTATTGCTACCCCATTGCCCGAATGACCATGTATCTTGAACGCCGCTATGCGGTCAAAATATAGAGGACCACACCATGACAAGCAAAACCACTGAGGTGATTGTATCCATAAAAGATGTGCATAAATCTTTCGGGGATTTAGAAGTCCTCAAAGGGGTCAGTTTAGATGTGCGCAAGGGTGAGGTTATCTGTATCATTGGTCCATCGGGATCAGGGAAATCGACATTAATTCGCTGTATTAATGCCCTCAATGATATTCAAGCCGGCACGATTCATGTGTGCGGGATTGATGTGACCGACCCAAAGCTGCAAAAGTTGGAATTGCGTAAACGCGTTGGCATGGTGTTTCAGCAATATAACCTTTTTCCTCATAAAACCGCTTTGGAAAATATTATGATGGCCCCTACCCTCGTTCTGAATGAGGATAAAGAAACGGTTCGCACACGCGCGTTTGCCTTAATGCAAAAAGTCCGTCTTGAAGGCAAAGAAAATGCCTATCCGGGCGAGCTTTCTGGTGGCCAACAGCAACGCGTTGCCATCGCCCGATCACTTGCCATGAACCCTGATGTGATGCTGTTTGATGAGGTGACCGCCGCCCTTGATCCAGAAACCGTCAAAGAGGTTTTGGTGACGATCAAAGATTTAGCCCAAGAAGGTATGACCTGCATCCTTGTCACGCATGAAATGGGCTTTGCCCGTGAGGTGGCGGATCATATCTATTTCACCGATAATGGCGTTATTGTTGAACATGGGCCACCTAAAACCTTTTTCACCAAGGCCAAAGACCCTAGGACAAAGGAATTTCTTAGCCAGATCCTTTGAGATTTGATACGATTTAGACTAAGGTAGCGCCAGCCACCCTTTATAAGGTTGTGGGTTAGGAGAATGATAGTGAGTTCAACGATCAGAGCCTATGCCGTGCATTTGTTTACGGCGGTTGGTTCCATTCTTGCCATGCTGGCTATTCTTGAAGCCGCCAAGGGTGATTGGGACGCTATGTTCTTTTGGCTGATGATGGCCCTTATCGTTGATGGCATTGATGGGCCATTAGCGCGGCGTTTTGATGTGCTTGATAACGCTAAACGCATTGACGGTAATCTGTTGGATATGATTATCGACTATCTCACCTATGTCTTTATCCCTGCATTTGCGTTATTTCAAAGCGACTTATTAAGCGGTTGGACAGGATGGCTTTCTACGCTGGTGATTACCTTTGCCAGTTCGCTTTATTTTGCAGACACACGGATGAAAACCGCGGACAAATCCTTTTCTGGCTTCCCTTCGTGCTGGAATATGGTGGTGCTGGTGTTGTTTGCTATTCAGCCTAATTTCTGGATTATCACCATCATTTGTGTTGTTCTGGCCATCACCATGTTTCTTCCTATCCGTTTTGTTCATCCGGTGCGAACAAAACGCTGGCGGATGGTGACTTTTCCCGTCACGCTGTTGTGGATCGGCTTTGCGACATTAGCCACTTTGCATCAGTTTAACCTTACCGCATTAACAAAATGGGGCATTATTTTAACCTCAACCTATTTGATTTTTGCTGGCGCCTTGCAAATGCTTATCCCTGAGTCCCACTCTGAAAGCACCGCTTGATCCTTTTCGTGGCTCTGCCGCTGATCGGCTAGGGCCAAAAAATCATTGGGGTTTAAGAGCTGTGATAACGCCCATATAGCCGCCCCACGCATCACACCATCTTCGGCATCAAGATGCGGCATTATCGCCGCAATGATATGAGAATCGCCGCTATTTCCTGCCGCTATCAACACATTGCGCATAAATCGGTGATAACCTGTTCGCTTTACTGGTGAGGCGGTGAACATAGCACGAAATGCCTGATCATCTAGGCGCAAGAGCTGACTAAGTTCAGGCAGGTTGTGTTCTGCCCGTGCCGCTAATTTTGCCTCATTCGCCTCTTTGGCAAAGCGATTCCATGGGCATACCGCCAGACAATCATCACAGCCAAAAATGCGATTGCCTATCGCTTGACGCATGGGCAAAGGAATAACCCCATCATATTCAATCGTCAGATAGGAAATACAGCGTCTCGCGTCTAATTGATAGGGTTCAGGAAAGGCATTGGTGGGGCAAATATCCAAACATTTTCTGCAACTGCCGCAATGATCGGTTGATGGATCAGATATTGGTAAGGCAAGGGTTGTCAGAATGACGCCAATAAACAACCATGAGCCATAATCGCGAGAGACCAGATTGGTATGTTTGCCTTGCCATCCTATCCCGGCTTTGGCGGCAAGGGGTTTTTCCATGAGTGGTGCCGTATCCACAAAGACTTTGACTTCGACCCCTGCTTCACGGCTTAGGAATGCTGCCACTTGCTTCAGTTTGCCTTTGATAATATCGTGATAATCCCTGCCCCTTGCATAAACAGAAATATTACCATGTCGGCGCGCCTTGAGATTGTCCATCGGATCATGATCCGGGGCATAATTCATCCCTAGAACAATGGCGGATTTGGCCTGATCCCACATGGCTATCGGCGCAATGCGGCGATCACGCGTATCTTTGAGCCATGCCATATCCCCATGATAACCTGCGGCTAGAAACGCATCGAGGCGTTTCGTTTGGGTTTGATCTTTACCAGTGCCAGCCACACCAAGAACAGCAAAACCATATTCATGGGCGCGTTTGGCAAGCAAGGCCATCATATCTGGCTGAGTCATTGGCATATGATGACAGAAATCAGCAGGCTTTTCCATGCCGATAGCCAGACTGGTGGATTAAAGTGGGGGAATATCGCCTTTTTCGCGTTCGGCATAGAACGACGCGGCATAATCCGCGAATTGCCCAACCTCAATAGCGCTTCGAATTTCTGCGGTAAAGCGTTGGTAATAGGTGATATTATGACGGGTTAACAGCATTAATCCCAACACTTCTTCGGCCTTAAAGAGATGATGCAAATAGGCGCGCGAATACCTCTGGCAGGCAGGACAGGTACAGCTTTCATCTAGCGGCCTAGGGTCATCGGCATGACGGGCATTTTTGATATTCACCGTTCCGCGAGGGGTAAAAGCCTGACCTGTGCGGCCTGAACGGGTGGGCAAAACACAGTCAAACATATCAATGCCGCGCGCCACTGAACCAACAATATCATCCGGTTTGCCAACCCCCATAAGGTATCGGGGCTTATCAGCCTGCATTAATGGTGTGGTAGCCTCAAGGGTGGAAAACATCGCGTCTTGGCCTTCGCCAACGGCAAGGCCGCCCACGGCGTAGCCTTCAAACCCAATCGCATTTAATCTGGCGACGGATTCAGCTCGCAAATCTGAATAAACACTGCCCTGAACAATGCCAAATTGCCCATAACCCGAACGCGGCTGAATGGC
>JALRFL010000096.1 GCA_023259875.1 Alphaproteobacteria bacterium | reverse complement strand
CAATTTATTAGCAGCGGCAGTGGCGGCAGGCCGCGTAGGGGCAACGGTGGGCGAGATGTCATCCGCCCTTGAAAAAGCTTTTTCGCGTTATAAAGCGCCAGTATCTGGGGTTAAAGGGGTGTGGAAAAAAGAAAACCCACCATCCGAAGGCCTTACGCTTGCCATGGATCGGTTTCTTGAACGGATGGGACGCAAGCCCCGTATCCTTATTGCTAAACTGGGGCAAGATGGCCACGATCGTGGCCAAAAGGTTGTCGCTTCGGCGTTAACAGATTTGGGCTTTGATGTAGTTATTGGGCCGCTTTTTCAAACAGAAGACGAAGCGGCGGATTTGGCCATTCATGAGGCTGTGGATGTGGTGGGCTTATCGTCGTTGGCGGCTGGCCATAGGCAATTTGCCCCGGCTATGCGCAAGGCTCTCAATCAACGCGGCGGAAATGCTATTCCTCTGGTTATTGGCGGCGTCATACCTCCGGGGGATATGGCAGAATTGCAACAAGCCGGTATTGACGCGATCTTTCCCCCAGGGTCTAACCTTGAATCTATCGCGGCAAATTTGTTAACGATTCTTGGCAAACGCCAGAACGTCGCGTAAAACAAAATCGTAATATATTGATGAAATCATCACCCAATGGGATAGAGAAGATGGCAGGTCTGAGCGAAGAAGCCAGCGAGATTGTTGCAGAGTTTCAGTTTTTGGACGACTGGGATGATCGTTATCAGTATTTGATTGGTATGGGGCGAAAATTGCCGCCGCTAGATGCCGCGATCATGACCGAGGAAAACCGCCTGCGCGGATGCCAATCGGTGGTGCATTTCAAAGCGGATTTTGCCGATGGGCATATGCGGTATCAGGCGGGCAGTGACGCCGCCATTGTGCAGGGGCTAATCGCGCTGATGATGCGTGTGTATTCGGGGCGTACCCCGGATGAGATTTTGGCTAATCCCCCTCATTTTTTGACAGAGATCGGCTTGGACGAACACCTTTCCCCTACGCGCAAAAACGGTCTGGCCTCTATGGTGACAGCGATTATGGACGCCGCCCAAGATCACGCCGGCAAATAAGTGCATGAGATGGTTTAATTAATGGCGCGCTCATCGCGGGGAGTGCGGCCATAAGTTTCGCGGTAACATTTTGAGAAATGAGATGCAGACACAAATCCGCAGGCTAAGGCCACAGATAGAATCGACATACTGGTTTGGCGAAGCAAATGCCGCGCACGCGCGATGCGAAGGTTGAGATAATAACGCGTTGGCGTCGTGCTTAAATATTTTCGGAACAAGCGCTCAAGCTGGCGGGTTGAAAGGTTAGCTCGCTTAGCGATTTCTGTTTGTGGCATAGGCTCTTCGAGGTTTTTTTCCATCTCAGCCACCACAGCAAGCAGTTTTGGATGACTAACCCCAAGCCGAGAGCGCAGTTCCATGCGCTGACGATCATGGCTATCCCGAATACGGTCATGAATAAATTGTTCAGACACTGAGGTGGCAAGACTGTTGCCATGGGCTTGTGCGATCAGGTGCAACATCATATCAAGCGCGGCTGTACCGCCTGAACAGGTCACGCGGTCGGTATCAATCTCAAACAATTCTTCCGTTACCTCAAGGTCTGGAAACTCCTCAATTAACCCATCGCGGTTTTCCCAGTGGATTGTGCATCGGCGATCTTCAAGAAGACCGGCTTTGGCAAGCACATAGGTGCCCGTACAAATAGCCCCAATGGAAACGCCGTGCCGATCAATCATCCGTAACGCGGAAATGACGCTCTTTGTACAATGGCGTTGAATATCAATGCCGCCACAGACAAAAATCATTCGGCATTTGGTAAGATCGTCCAAATCGGTCGTTGCCGCTACCTCAACACCATTGCTGGCCATGGTATATTGCCCGTTTTCAGACGCGATGACCCAATCAAAGATATTTTTTTCCATCAAGCGGTTAGCTGAACGCAGAGGTTCAATCGCCGAAGCAAAAGCCATCATGGAAAAACGCGGCAAAAGAAAGAAGCCTATCCGAAACACATCCGAGTCATCGGCAGAAGCAATTAAATCGGTAATAGAGGTTCGCTTCATTAAATTGGCTCAATGCTTTAGTTTGGACTATTATGCCTTTGTCACAATGACAAGATTTGGATAAAAAAAGCAAGACGAATAATAAATATTTTTTGTCGGGTTAAGGGTAATCGCCTATGAACATAAAGGTTTTACCCTTGTTCTTGCCATATTGGCTCGAACAACCCGATCAATGAACGCAGGAAATGCAGATGATGCGGCAAATAAACAGCTTAACAAATCCCACCGTCAAAGCGTTAAGAGCCTTGCATGAACGCAAATATCGCCGCCAATCCGGATTGTTTCTTGCCGAAGGCATGCGAATTGTCATGGAAGCGGTAGATTTGGGTTGGGCGCCACGGCATTTTGTCTTTCTTGACGGGCGGCAAGAAGACGAACAGGTGGCAAAACTGATTGCCGCCGCCGAAACCGCAGGCGCGGAATGTCTGGCGGTGCGTCATGATGTCTTAGCAAAGATTAGCCGTAAAGATAACCCCCAAGCGGTCGTTGCCAGTTTTGCCGAAAAATGGATGCCTATGGATGAGGTGATGCAGGAAAACGCCCTGTGGGTGGCACTTGACCGGGTTCGTGATCCGGGCAACCTTGGAACCATTATGCGAAGTGTTGATGCCGTGGGTGGCGCCGGGGTGATTCTTATCGGTGACTGCACAGATGGATTTTCTGTTGAAGCGGTGCGCGCCTCTATGGGGGCATGTTTTAACCTCAACCTTGCTGAAACCAGCGAAGAAGCTTTTCTTGATCATATCAACATCTGGCAAGGTGAGGTAATTGGCACCTCACTTTTGGCATCATCAGATTACCGGCTGGCGAATTGGCAAGGGCCAAAGATTCTGTTGATGGGAAATGAGCAGGCCGGTCTTACCGATGCGTTGGCGGCGGCGGCAACCCAGCTGATCCGAATGCCCATGCTGGGGCGATCTGATTCGCTAAACCTCGCGGTAGCCACTGGTATTGCTCTTTATGAACATCTGCGCCACCAACAGCCCCCTGAATAGGGTCTGGTTTTCTTAGTTTGGCGGATTAGGGCGCGGTGTTTCCTTGCCAACGCGAGAAAATGGCTTGCCCAAGACGCCGGCCGTCAGGGCGATCCTCTGCGATAGCCAATTCCCCTGAGGTAACTAAGCCGCCCATATCCTGAAGCGTATCTGCCATGAGATGATGCAAGGACAGAAAACTGGCCCTGATCGCGTATGAGGTCAGCACCATAAAAAGAGGCTGATCCGAGAGCAGAGGTTTTAGGCTAACGAGCAAGTCAGAAAGATCATCTTCAAGGCGCCAAATCTCACCCTTTGCGCCCCGCCCATATTTTGGCGGATCAAGGATAATACCATCATAACGCCGACCACGCCGCCTTTCACGGGCAACAAAACTGCGGGCATCCTCGGTGATATAGCGGATTGGGGCATCGGTCATATTGGCGTGATCACGATTAGCAAACCCTTGAGCAATAGCCTTTTTGGACGAATCCACATGGGTCACCTCTGCCCCGGCTTTAGCGGCGTGAAGGCTGGCTACTCCGGTATAACCAAACAGATTTAGGATAAGGGGGCGTGTGCCAGTGGCCTTAATCCGCGCTTTGATCATATCCGCGCACCATTGCCAATGCCGCGATTGTTCGGGAAAGAAACCAAAGTGCCGAAACGGGGTGGGCATAGCAAGAAAGCGAATATCTTCAAAACCAATTGACCATTCCGAAGGCAAAGATGGCGATAACTCCCATTTGCCGCCTTCGTCCTGATCCCTTGACCCACTAACAAAAACTCCAGCTGGTTCGGCCCAATCCTGTGCGGGCAGATGAGGCGCCCAGAAAGCCTGTGGTTCAGGGCGAATAAACCGAAAACCGCCGACTTCTTCAAGTTTTTGGCCATGTCCACTATCCAAAAGCCGATAGTCATGCCATCCTTGCGGCGTCAGGATCATTGGCGGTTGGGGCGCATGATCAGGTGGGTCAAGATGCGTTGTCATGGCGACACCATAGCCATAACCAAAAAAAAGCACCACCAAAAATGGTGGTGCAGTTGGGGAGGATCAATAAAATTGTTATCGCATAAATATGTTAACAAAAGGTTAACAAGAAGAATAAATGTGACAATTTTTTTGGTAAAGCTTTCGTGAAAAGTATTAATAAACACTTACCCATTCGTATCACTCGGACGCCATTGCTTAGCGTTATTGTCCCGTGTTTTCAGGCTGAGACAAGCTTGCGCCGGGCAATCAACAGTATTGTTCAGCAAGGCTGGCGGCAGGATGATCTGGAAATTGTGCTATCGGTGGATGATGGTAGGGATTATGGCTGGGCGGCGAAAATCTGGCCGCAGACAACGATTTGCACGAATTTAAGCCTTGGCACAGGTCCGGGGCCTGCCCGAAATCGGGGTATTCTGGCTGCCTCAGGCAAATATCTGGCCTTTCTTGACGCTGATGATGCTTGGCAACTGGGCTATTTGGATGCGCTTATGCCGGTTGTGGCAAGGCATGGGCTGGCCTTTGGGATGACCGAGGTTAGGTCAAGCCACGGGGATCAGGTGCTAGTGTTGGGGCAAGGGCAACGCCAGTTAAGATTGCAAGATTTCGGCCATTGGCCGGGGTCATTTCACCCTGTGATGCGGCGCAGTGATAGCCCACTTTTTATCAATCAACCTGCACAAGATGTGTTTCACGCCATGGTGGTTCTTGCCGCCTATGGTAAAGCCGCGCCTCTGATGGGTAAGGCAAGATATTTGCTTTATCTCAACGCCACCAGTGTCACCACTAGCCATGGGTTTAGCCAACGGATTGATCGCTCTTATCGGCAAATGCTTAGTGCCCTCAAGACTTGGCCTGCTCTACCGGCTTATCAACAGCATCAGATGAAAAAAGCGCTTACCATGAGGCTTCATTGGAATCGCCGATATCTTGCGGCAAACGACAGGCATCAAGGCAGGATCAGTTTTTACGCTTTCCTTGCCGAAACCCTTGCGCAAAAGAAGAATTAGAAAAATAATGCTTTTGGTTCCCGTATTAAGGCAAAAAAGGAAAATAATTTCTGATGGATGCCATCGATTAAAAAATATTAAATATCTTGCAACAAGATGCCAGTTTGCCTATCGCTGAGATTGCAAAGCGTGTCGGGCTTTCGGTGACGCCATGTTGGCGGCGCATGCAACGCCTTGATGAAATTGGTGTAATTCAGAGGCGTGTGGCCTTACTTGATCCCCAAAAAATTGGTGCGAATATTTCGGTTTTTGTTTCGGTACGCACCAATGAACATAACGCAGATTGGTTAAAAACCTTTGCTGATACGGTGGCATCTATGCCCGAAGTGGTTGAATTCTATCGGATGAGTGGGGAAATTGATTATTTGTTGCGTGTTGTGGTGCCAGATATTGAACATTATGACGCGTTTTATAAACAATTGATCAGCTCGGTGAAATTGTCTGATGTGTCCTCATCCTTTGCCATGGAACAGATTAAGTTCACGACAATGTTGCCGATATCGTTAAAATCCTCGGATAAGGGTTGATCTTATCCGACAGGAAAAGGTAAACAGAGAAAGTATCATGACATCGGCAAAGCGAAGGGATATCGCATGACCATTTATCAAAATATCATTAACAATAAGCCTGTTGAAGGCGAGCTGGGTCGCCAGCCTATTTTTAATCCTGCAACGGGTGAGCAAATCGCCGAAGTTACCTTGTCTGGTGAAGCAGGGGTCGAACAAGCGGTTGCCGCCGCCCTCGCCGCTCTGCCAAATTGGGCCAATACGCCGCCTTTGAAAAGGGCGCGGGTCATGTTCAAATATAAAGAGCTGCTTGAAGCCAATCTGGATAAAGTGGCAGAAGCCATCAGCACCCAACATGGCAAAACCCTTGAAGATGCCAGAGGCGAGGTGATTCGCGGCATTGAAGTGGTTGAGTTTGCTTGCGGTATTCCCCATCTTTTGCGCGGCGACTATACGCGCAATGTTGGCCCTGCCATTGACAGTTATTCGGATCGTCAGCCACTCGGTATTGTTGCTGGCATTACCCCTTTTAACTTTCCGGCTATGGTTCCTATGTGGATGTTCCCCATGGCGATTGCTTGCGGCAATACCTTTATTTTGAAACCGTCAGAACGCGATCCAGCGGCACCACAAATGGTGCTAGAATTGTTGCATCAGGCTGGACTTCCTGAGGGTGTGCTGAATATTGTTAATGGCGGAAAACCAGCAGTTGATGCCATTCTTCATCACCCTTCGATCAAGGCGGTTAGCTTTGTTGGCTCAACACCGATTGCGGAATATGTGTATCAAACTGGCACGGCCAATGGCAAACGGGTACAGGCCTTGGGCGGGGCAAAGAATCATATGGTGATTATGCCTGATGCTGATATGGATCAAGCGGTGGATGCCCTCATGGGGGCAGGGTACGGCTCGGCCGGGGAACGCTGTATGGCCATTTCGGTTGCTGTTCCTGTTGGCCAGGAAACCGCAGACCGCTTGGTTGAGAAACTTGCCCCACGGGTGTCAAACATAAAAATCGGCCCTTGGAATGATCCTGATGCCGAAATGGGCCCTGTTGTCACGGCGCAACATCGCGATAAGGTGCTAGGCTATATCAACAAAGGGGTTGAAGAAGGCGCTAAACTGGTGGTCGATGGCCGGGATTTCTCCCTCCAAGGCTATGAAAACGGGTATTTTGTTGGCGGCACTATGTTTGACCATGTGACCACGGATATGACCATTTACCGCGAAGAAATCTTTGGTCCCGTGTTAAGCGTGGTTCGCGCGGATGACTATAATCAAGCGGTGTCCATGATTAATGCGCATGAGTTCGGAAACGGAACAGCGATCTTTACCCGTGATGGTGATGCTGCTCGCAGTTTCGCGGATCAGATTGAAATTGGCATGGTTGGCATAAATGTGCCTATCCCTGTTCCGGTGGCCTATCATTCCTTTGGTGGCTGGAAACGGTCATTGTTTGGGGATCATGGAACCTATGGCATGGAAGGCGTGCGGTTTTATACGCGCCTTAAGACCATTACCTCGCGTTGGCCAACGGGTATCCGTTCAGGCGCACAGTTCAATTTCCCACTCAACAACTAATAGGATGTATCGTTTAGGGGCATAAAACAGTAATCTCTTGGGTCAGACGGATTTATGTCTTCTGACCCAAATCTAGCGTGCCATCACGAACCATATCTTGGATCACACTGCGCGTAATGCGGCGCACCTGTTGGCCTAATTCATCAGCAACAATAGCATTGATGGTGGCGCCAATTTCAGCGCCGATATGCCAATTCCGTAAAATTTGATCATCTGACGCGCTAAATGAAGGGGCAGGAAGGCTTGGCCTTTCCGAATCGGGGGATATGGCGTCGCGTGAACGGGGGTCATCTGTGATCGGGGCGGTTTCAGCCGCCGGATATTGGGGTGATTTTTCGATCACTTCTTGGGCAATTTCTGTATCCGCTTGATGGCAAACGTCATCCCTTTGGTCGGCTTGGCTGATGGCGGTCAAGTCGTCGGCAAGGGGTTTAGCAGATGCCACGATCGGGTGTTCTCTCGGCACATCAGCCGGTATGTTTCGGTTTTTAATCCGCAGGGGAATGACAGTTGCATCGGCCTGATCAAAGATAGGATTGTCGTCTTTTTTTGGGGCATTATCGCCGGTTTTGGCCACTTGAAGGGATGCGTTTTCCGCTAATTGTGAAGAAAGAGATGGTTTTTTATCTATTTGTTTTTTTGAAATAATTTTAGATTCATTTTTTTTGGCAATCCACCAACATTATGATGTGATTTAATCTTGGATGTTTTGCTGCCAGTTGCAGATCTGCTTTCTATAATGTCGGGATAAAGTGTTCCCTGAGCAAGAAATTTTACATTTTTAAACATTTTTGCTTCCTTTTCAAAAATTTGAATAAATAAATTTCCTATTATTTTCCTTTTTTTTTCTGGGTCAAAAATATTTTTAAGTTTTTTAAAATAAATTTTAGAAGCATTAATTATCTTTACATTTAATTTATATTTATTTTTAAAAATTTTATAAGTTGATTTAAATTCGTCTTTTCTCATAAGCCCTGTATCAACCATGATGCATTTTAATTTTTTTCCTATTGCTTTATTAATGAGTAAAGCAACCACGCTACTGTCCACGCCTCCAGACAAAGCGCAAACTACCTTTTTATTTTGAACAATATTTTTAATTTCCCTTATTATTCTTGATTTTTCAGACTCTAATTTCCATTGTTTTTTTGCTTTACAAATTTTTAAAACAAAATTTTTAAGCAATGTTGTTCCATTTTCAGTATGTGTTACTTCAGGGTGAAACTGAATGCCGTATATTTTTTTATTTACGTTCTCAATAATGGTCAGAATTGAATGTTTAGTTGATGCTATTTTACTAAAACCTTTAGGAATTTTTTGGACAGAGTCTTGATGACTCATCCATACATTGGTTTTTTTATTTTTTTTGAAAAATCCTTCGGTTAGATTAGATTTTTTTTTATTTATTAATTCCGCTCTACCAAACTCTCTTTTTTTAATATTAGATTTGACCCTACCCCCAAAATGTTTAGCAATTAATTGTAATCCATAGCAGATACCTAAGATGGGTATATTTAAATTAAAAATATGATTTGGAATTTTTGGAAAAAAGCCTTTGGTTACAGTGGATGGTCCACCAGATAAAATAATGCCTCTTATATTGTTAAAATTGTCTAATTTCTTTATTTCGTTTGAGGTTAAAATTTCCGAATAAACATTAAATTCTCTTATTCTTCTAGCTATAAGTTTTGTGACTTGAGAACCAAAATCAATAATAATGATTTTGTCTTTATTTAA